>JBDNIA010000349.1:0-4348 GCA_041688525.1 Crocinitomicaceae bacterium
ATGATTTTACGAATTTCATTTTCTGTTTGTCCCGGATAAAAAGAAACCGCGTCTACTCCTATTTTCTGTAAAAATGAATGAATAAAATGGTCTGTCCCGCCGTAAACTGGCGTTGAAAAAAGAAGTAAATCACCTGGACTTAAGAATTCTAGAAGAACCGTACTTATCGCCGACATTCCACTTTCGAAAACGGCACAATCATCTGCCCTATCCCACAAACACAAGCGATTCTCTAAAATCTCTAAATTTGGATTATTGATACGGCTGTAAATCAAACCCAACTGCTCATCTTGTTCCTTAGCACGAATACCATACGCCAATTCAAAAAAGGCTTTACCTTCTTCTGCAGTTTTAAAAACAAAAGTTGATGTTTGAAATATAGGTGCTTTAATCGCTCCCTCAGATAATTCTGGTTTATAACCAAAAGACATCATTAAACTTTCCGGACTAAATTTATGTTCTGGCATAATGAAAATATTTATTGTCAAAAGTAGTTATCGACGATTAAATATTTGGTATTTACTCATCAAGTAAGTAAATATTTCTGTCAATCACATAAAATACTTAATTTTATTCTTTTTTATAAATATAAATCTCTTCATTCAGAAAAAAAAGCGAAAATATGAACAATAAAATGGATGAAATTGACAGACGAATAGTCTCAGAACTGCAGCAGGATGGCAAAATGAAAATAAAGGAATTGGCTGCTAAATTGAACATGACCAATTCGCCTATTTTTGAAAGGATTAAAAAACTTGAATTCGAAGGAATAATTTCGGGATATCACGCGCAAATAAATCCCAAAAAATTAGGTTTTCAACTTGTTGCTTATTGTTCCGTGAAACTTGAAAATCATCACAAGCAGACGATTGAACAATTTGTTGACGACGTTAAAGATTTACCAGAGATATTAGAGTGTTATCACATCGCAGGTCTCTTCGATTATTTGTTGAAAATTGTGGTTCGGGACATGGAGCATTACCAGTATTTCGTGACTCAGAAATTAGCAATTTTAAATAATATTGCTCGTGTTCAAAGTTCGTTTGTAATGACTGAGATTAAAAACACACAACAGCTACCAACCGCAGAATTATAACTTAGCAATTCCATTCAAGCACTTGATGTTCCCGAGCTTTTTCTTTTCCTCTAATAATTGATAATTAGCTTGAACAGCTGCATCAGAATATCCTTTTGGGTGATATATATGATATACGATTCCCTTATTTTTTGTAGAAACCATTTTTAAATTCATTGCTCGTAATCGCCATTCAATGTCTACATCTTCTCCAACTCCTGCAGAAATATAATCTTCGTCATAGCCGTTAATTTGAAGTATATACTCCTTCAAAACTCCCCAGTTACAGCCCAAAAGACCAGTATCTTTAAATTTCAAACTTAAGAAAGGTAGATAGATTCCTTCTTTCTTTTTATCAGAATCCGATTTCAGTATATTGATTAAACTAATTTTTTGAATGGATTTATCTTCGAGGATTTCTTGCGAGATTATCGGACCAAGATTCACCCTTTTTCCAAAAAGAATCTTTCCTTTCGAGATAGCCTTAGCGTAAGCTTTAACGAAATGTCTATGGGGAATACAATCTCCATCAATAAAGACAAGAGCAGGAGATTTACTGACTTGGATTGCCCGATTGAGCATTTCATTTTTCCGAAAACCATCATCAATTTTCTGAGAAACATGCACAATTGGAAAGAAATAACGAGATTTATTTGATAGAAGAAATTCAACTGTTTCCTGCGAAAAATCGTCTTCAGCCACAATAACTTCAAAATCTTTTTCACTTTGCAAAGCTAAACTCTGAAAAAGTAAACCGAGATTTTCTACGTTTTTGTAAAAGGATATAATCAGACTAATTTTCATGGCTTAAAGAAATTTAGTCAATACACGATCAATGGCTTCTACTTCGGCTTTTTCATCGTAAATCATTGCGGCAAATTCTCTTGCATCGCTGGTCATTTTTCGCGTTCGTTCCATCTCATTTAAAACAAGTTTTAGTTCTTTACAAAACTTTTGTTCATTTTCAAACGGGTACAAATGACCTAATTTACCATTCGACAAAATCTCAGGAGTTCCTCCAGAGTTTGTAGCGACAATAGGGACGCCAGAGAGCATTGCTTCAATGGTTACCATTCCATACGTTTCACTGTGAGAAGCCAATACAAACACATCAATAGCATTGTAGAACTTATGTACATCTTCTTGGTATTCAACAAATTGAACAACATCACTTAAATTATTATTTATTACAAAATCGCGTAACTTCTCACTGTATCTTTGATCAGCTTCATCATTGATAGTTGCTGATCCAAAAATCAGCAACTCAACATGAAACCCTTGTTTCTTCAATGCCAAAACAGACTTCACGACAAAAAGTTGGCCTTTTTTTTTAGAAATACGGCCAATGATTCCAAGCAGGGGCAAATCAGTTTGTATCCTCAATAACTCCCGAGATTCCTTTTTCGTATATCGATTTTCAATAAAACGCTTTGTATCTATTCCAATTGGAATTACCACTACTCTGTTCATAGGATAGTGAGTACGCAAGCCAATTTCAACTTTCAGAAAAGGCAAGGGGCTGATCCATTTGTCGATGGCTTTGAAGCGAAAAGAGTGGAAATAATCCTTCTTATTCATTCCTATTTGCATGTGTTGCTGGTAAATCAGCTTCATTGTTTTATGAAACAAGCGCTTTGTCCAAGCCAGAATATCTAAATCTTGATTGTCGACGGCAAAAACAACATTGATATCGTGTTTTTTAAGACTTGCCGCTACATATTTCGCCGTTTTAAAGTCAAAGTATTTCCTTCTTTTTTGGATAAATTCGACACTTTCGAAAAGTTCTTCCCGATAATCAGCTATTGTTGATTGATGTTGCGTAAATAAAACGATGCTGTAACCTTGACTTTTTAATAAGCTCGAAAGTTTTATCGTATTCATTTCCAAGCCACCCCAGCCAGTTGAGGTAACAAAAACGGCTATTTTTTTAACTTTCGACATTAGCTTCCGAAATTAGCTATAATTAGATAAACTACCTTCACTGCGATTCTATTTTTACCGGTTAGCTAGTCAATGGTTCGTTTGGTATTTCCACAAAGAATTACAATGCAATCAAATTAAGCACTGGCAACCTTGATCAAAGTCAAAATGAGTGTTTTATTGCTCTTCGACATTTTTGAGCATCATGAGTAAGGTATAAGCACCTGAAACAACAATTTGCTCACCGTGCATTGGTTCTCCTTTGAGAATCTCAACAAAGCCATTTTCTTTGTTTCCAAGTTCAACCTGCATCATTTTGTATTTCTTTTTGCCAATTTGCTTGAAAATATAATTTTTGCCTTCGAAATTAACCACTGCTTTTTCTGTAATCGCTTTACTTTTAGCGATATTTATTTCAACTTCAGCATTCATGTACATTCCCGGAAGCAAAGTTCTGTCGTAATTTTCAAAATGGCAATGTACCTCAATCGTGCCATCTGAATTGATATTTTGACTTATTAACAAAATCTCACATATATATATTTTATCTGGATTTGAATTCGTGAAGGCAATCAGTTTTTGACCTATCCTTAGTTTAGCAATATCCTCTTCGAATACTTTCAAATTCAAATGAATATCTGTGGGATTTACTAGCTCAAATAGCACGTCAATCGGATTAATATACTTTCCAATATTTACGTTAACTGCGGATACGTAGCCGTCAATAGAAGAAAATATTTTCACACTTTTCGACAAATTAAATTCACTCAAAGTGCTAGGGTTTACGTTAATCATTCGCAGTTTTTCAGACAAAGCTTTGGAGGATATTCGTAAGGAATTGTATTCCATTTGTGCGAATTGATATACTTTATCGCTGCTCGCTTGGTTTTTGTTAAGTTCCGACTGTCTCTCCAATTCAGACTTAGCGTAAATCATTTTCGACTGAACCGTTAAATAATCTTGTTGAAGGTTTACGAATTGTTGATCTTCTAAAGTAGCAATAGCTTCTCCTTTTTTCACGTGCATTCCAGGCAGTAAATGAGTCGATTTCAAATAACCTCCCATTGGAGCGCTTACAGAATACATATTTTGAGGAGGAACATCAATTATGCCATTGACACGAATAAGACTAGACATTTCTCTCAGACTTATTAATTCAGTTTCAATTTGCGCTGATTTGTATTGCGCACTCGTTAATTCTACTGTCGAATTTTCAACTTGTTCTTTCGTTTGATTTTTTACATCATTTTTGCACGATACTGCAAGAATAAGTAAACTATATATATATATTAATTTCATCTGATTTGACTTTATTTTACAATTAAGAAATGAATTCGAATTATGCTTTCATTA
>JBDNIA010000350.1:0-8416 GCA_041688525.1 Crocinitomicaceae bacterium
AGATGATGGGTATGTTTGTGATTGATCGAGAGCTAGTTAAAGATGTATTACTCGCGTTATTCGAAGGCACACTAATAACTTTGTGCGCGTTTGCCATAATTTTTTTGTTTTACATAATTACATAACTTTACAGGAAATTTGAATGCTAGCACTTTATGACATATGCGGTGAAGACATGACTTTTACAGCACACCAAAAATCAAACGGGGAAATAGCAGTAGAGGTTCATGATGAAAATGACGTTTTAGTATATGAAGAAACAAGCAGTATTGCAGCGCTTGAAAGTCTGGCATACTTTGCAAGACAGGTTATCTATTACAGCAACAAAATAACGGAGTCATTACGCAATGAAAATGATTAGACTAGTAATTTCGGTGGCGGTTCTGGCGTTTTCTGTCATCAACTGCTATGAAGAACATAGCGGACTGCAAAAACTGGATTATATAACCAAGGTTTTGGACGTTCAAAAGCTAAATGGAATAGTAGATAATTTTACAAATACAGAATCAGGGGCTGATAAGAAATGGTCAAAGGAAAGGAACTAGGCTTATGCTAGTACTGGGACGGCACCAAGGCCAGCGCATTATCATCAATGATGATTTGTTTGTTACTGTAACATCTGTTGACTTAATTACCGGATTTGTAAAGCTAGGGTTTGATGGTTGCAAGTTTAAATATACGGTTGATAGATATGAAGTATATATGCGAAAACTAAGGGGTGAGCCATGAAAAAATTTGTATTAGTATACATACTCTCTATCGCTTTTCTTGCGGGCGGATTGGTTGCTGTCATCGGACTAGAAGCAGTGGAGTTAATGTTTAGATAGCCCCTTACGGGGCTTTACTATTACTTTAGTACGGGGATTACTTCGCCTGTTTCTACGTCTATTTCCTCGGTTATTGGCTCGGCTTTGGGCTTGTTCTTGTCAACCAATGCTTTCAGTTCGGCTTTAGCATCAACTGAAGGTTTGGCTGCGAAACCATCGAAGAATTCTTCACGTCCGGCGTGACCGTCACGAATTGAGCGGTAAATACCTTTCAGCTTGACAATTTCAGCAGGAATTACAGAGTCAAGGTTATGAGCAAGTAAAGCCTGTAAGTGCTCTACCTTTATTCCAAGCTCATCGAACGCCAATACTAGCTTTTTAATCTGCTCTGCTCGTGGGATATCGCTTGATTCAAGTGTTCGATTGCACTGTTCAACTGCGGCCTCAATGACATCTCCAGGTATGATACCAAGGATGCAGGCTCGTAAACGCCTAGCCCCTTGGTTTGCAACCAATTCGTAGATATCTCTGCTACTTGTAAGCTTAATTTTACCCTGTTTAGTATCTCTAGCATGTGGCACATGAAAGGTCTTTGTGATGCGTGTATTTGTCTGCAAGTCTATCGCATACGCTTCGGCAACACTAACGCCATTTGATTGTGATATCTCACGGACTCCACAATCCAAGTTGCCCCACGCTTGAGCGAGAACCTCAGCCAAACGTATGGAAGGACCCGAAACAGTCTCACGGCCTCTGGGATATGCGTAACACGCTTTCTCTGCAAGAAACGGCCTCTTACAAGCGTCTATGATAGCCATATAAGACTCGTGGGCGTTACGTGGGAACTTCTTAGCGATAACGTAAGCCGCCTGCACCTCGGCCACTGCTCTTGCTTCGTGTGACTGCGCCATTGATGTATCTTGCTCGGCTTGTTTTGGTGCGTTAAAACCTAATTGCATTTCATTCACTTGTTAACTCCTTTATTTGTGGTAGTAGTAAAAATGCGAGCGGTGAAACTGGGAAATAATCAGTAAGTCCAATTACTCTTTCTTTGGCAATTTGAAAACACTCTTTGTAAGGCAATTTTTCTAGCATTGATTTTGTAAATGATTTGGCTATCACGTCATCAGCCAATTCCATCAGGTTCAATTCTCTGGCATTCATGAGGTCGCGAACACTTGGGTATCTTTGCTCAAGCAGAAAAAGGCATTTCAACTGCATTTTTGAAATAACCATGTAATACTTATCTGCGGATTCACTCCCTTGCTCTTTCGCGTACTCAATAAATGCCTTGATGACATCAGTACATTCTTTTCTGATTACTTTTGATTTCGTTCTTTCTTCAATCCACTGCTGATTGTCTATATTGTTTTGAATCTTGTTATAACCTTTCAATGCTACTTGCCGATAATGCACAAAGGCATTAATTAATGACTCTTTAAAATCGAGTACTTTTTCGGAATTATTCATTAAAGTTAAAATGAACATAGATTGACTTTCTGTCAAATAATAATACTCAGCGTCACGGCCTTTTGTTTTCAACTTCCGCATTTCAAATGCAGAACTTTTTAGGATTTCCCTATCCTTATACTTTCTGATTAGTATTAAAATCGCCCTATGCTCAACACCAATACTTTCACTTAAGATTAAAGACGTTGTTAAAGCCACATTATCTTTTAACACTATTATCTCATTCCTTGTTTTCATATAATCACGTCCTTACGTTAAAAGAATGATTTTAGCGTAATCACGAAATAAGTCAATTTACTGATGCCAGAACTTCACTCATGGTCAATTTCCTGTTCAAAATCAAATTTAGCATAACCAGGCAAGGTCAGCGTTTGCAGCGGATAGCCCGGCCAGCTATTTTTAGTTAAACAATCCTGATAATTTTGCATCAACGTATTGAACTGATTGACCCCGTAGTCCAGTGCTTCATCATCAAGAATATAAATACCGACAGCATGGGGGAATTCTTTCTCGACTGCGAGAAATACAAACTTCTCCATCTTGATGCCGATGCTTTTCATAGCTTCGTGTATGCAACCAGCTTGAAGATAATATCCGTACTTCCAGCTTGAACCTTGGAACGCTCGAAACGAGGCATCAACCGTGGTTTTAAGGTCGACAACGATAGAACCGCTCAGCGAACCATTCCAAGCATCTGGACGAACTTTACATTGAAGGCCAGTCGCTGCATGAGTGAAGTAGATAGACTCTTCAATTTTGCAATCTTTGAGAAGCGATTCTGCAAGCTCGTTAGTCTTAACTGACGCTGCTATTTTGTGCGCTATGTCCAGCTGTTCTTGCGTGATTACACTACGACCGGCAGTACTCATCATAAAGGCGCCGTGCGCTTGCTTGCCGATGCTTGTACGTCTATCGTACTTACCTTGCACTACAAAGCGGCCTTCATACTCTTTATGCTCTAGTACAAGCGTGTGAACTAACTCACCCATCGCCATTGCAGGTGTCGGCTCTCTTGGCTCTGCGTCTTGCATGTACTTAGCATGATAATGCAAGGGGCTTTTTTTGAATTCCATCAATGCGCTGCGGCTTAAACCTGCGCTTGCGTGATAGTCTTCATTTTCAATTATATGAATACCGTTCGCGTAAACTTTTTTTCCTTCCATCCGTAGCCCCTGACTTGTTAGTATGAGTTGTAATTATACTGTAATTACTATACTCTATCAATAGATTTATATATAAATAAAGGGGGTAGAGAAATGTTACTAGCAGAGTTATACGAGCATTACAATAAAAACTGGGTTTTAACAGCAAGAGAACTGGGCTTTGGGAGCAACACAATTTATCTATGGAGAAAACAGGGGTATGTTTCGATTAAATCGCAGATGGTTATTGAAAAACGAACCAATGGGCTTTTCAAAGCTAATCTTGAGCACGCAGCAGTTTAAGGATACGGATATGATAGATGGAATATCAAAGGATGATTTAGAAATGATGATTCGTGCAGTCGTTAAAAGTAACTTAGTTTGCTTTGATGTGTCAGCGAATAATGTGGAAACAGCAAGCACAGAGCTAGGGAAAGATATTATGGATTTAATAGATAATTACTTTACAAAAAATAATCCAAACGGGGACGGGGAAGAAGAATGAGCGAAGAAAAATCAAAGTATCATCAAGAGCTAGAGTGCATGGAAAAGGAATTGTTTGAGCGTGTACTAAAAGAGTCCAGATACAATCAAGCGAAAACAGCACGAACCCTTGGAATTAGTCGCGGTACGCTTAGAAATAAGCTAATCAAGTACTTCGGTGATACTTATGTCGGGAAACGGAACATAGTTTGATCTAATATAGCAAACAAAGTAGGATGGTGGCTTAGTTCGTGTTCTAGCACTTACTAAACCACTGGGCGCAGCCCGATGGCAACATTCACAGCATTAGGAGTGCCATGAACATTAATGATAAACACAGCTATAGTAAGGTAGCCATGAATATGCACAGAATTATATCGACAACAGCACTAAAAGTCAACGTATATGCTATGTTTTTTAACATTGGCAGGGTTTTTAACGCACTTTTTTTATGTAACTCTTTGAATAAGGACGCTATTTTGAGTGATATTTTGAGGAATTGGCTGGTAATTGAAATTGCAGAGGGAATTAAGTAATGAGCGAAGAAAATAATTACAGTATAGAAAAATTAATTAACAGTGCTAACTACGAAATAGAAAAGCCCCCGTTTTCTCAACTCTATAATTTCGTTTTAAACAACCTAATTGAACCAACAGCACTAGCCGTCTGGTCGTATCTACAAAGCAAGTCACCCGACTGGAGGCCACGCAAGAAAGAAATACAAAATCACTTCCCAACCTTAGGACGGGACAAAACCCACAAAGCATTTATGATATTAAAAGCATGTGGACTATACGAGCCAATACCAATAAAAGAAAAAGGGAAAATTACTGATTGGAAAATAAAAATAAAATGCGGATACGGACAAGAAGAACAGATCATGAAATGGAAATCTTCGTTTTTAAAGCAGTTATCTGGTAAAGAATCAAACAATAACCAGACTACTGAAAACCCGTATTGTGGAAACCAGACTACTGAAAACCCGTATTGTGGTGAGAATTTAACAACCCACGCCCAGCAAGGAGAAAACCACAATACTGAAATTCCAGATTCTGGAGATTCAGTACATATACTAAAGAAAGATTTATTACTAAATAAAGAAACTAATAAAGATCTAAACAAGGCACTTGCAGTGCTTAACTTAACTTCTCCATCTTCTCTTGCTGTTTTAAACAAAACCGCAAAAACCCTTGTTACCGACAATCCACACAATATTCCTGATGACTTAATCGAAGCATGGATAACTACACGCAAAAAGAAACGTGCAGCGATAACGCCGAAGGTTTGGCAACTACTGAACGAAGAGCTAAGTAAATGCGACAACCCGTTACAGGCGTTTAAAGACATGGTGCTGGGCGGATGGCAAAGTCTCAAAGCGGAATGGGTTAATAAACGTGGCAACGTAAAGCAACTTGATCACAACACAATGAATTGGGCCGACAACATAGACAAGGATATGTTCTGATGAGCGAAACACTAACACTTGATGCACTGACAATTAAGATTGTCAATAAACTGTTTCTTACGTTCGAGGGTATCTTCCCTGCATTTAAAAGCGGTTACGGAAGCCAAAAGGGATATGAGAACGCTAAAAGAGAATGGGTGAAGACTTTGCTGCATGCTGGATTAAGCGATATAAATCAAATTAAAATCGGCGTTAACAAGTGCAGACTGCTTGAATCACAATTTATGCTGTCAGCCGGTAAGTTCGTCGCACTATGCGGAATCATAAAAAATGAGGAAAGATGCCGGGTGCCGATGTTTGAATCACAAAGAAATCGAATTCCTTCAAAACTAAACACTGACATAGCGTTTGCAGAAATAGAGAAGATGAAGCAAGGATTAAATAAATAATGGCGACTATACGCAGATCTAACTATCGCAAAAAGTAAAAAGCGATACGTATAGTCATAGATTGAGCAAGTTGGTTCAATGAAGTAATGCCTACACGAACCAATGCCTGTACGGTTTATATAGGCTTTATGCTTAGTTGTCTACAGGGTTTTCCACAGATTCAGTGGATATCTTCTTTTGAAATTTGCGAACCGACCACAAAGGACACTTTGTGCATGAACATTCACGAATAGAACCGCGCCAGTCTGGATCGGCATCTTGCCCTATACAGTCATAACACATGGCATTAATCGCTAATCGCAAAGAATCCGGCCTTTCAGCGGCTTTCTCCATTGGATTTTTAATTACAAGTTTAATTCCGAGTTCAATACGTTTTCTATTAACTTCGTGGGCTTTTTGTAAAGCGGTCATTGGTTAACTCATAAATACCTCATTCTATGTTTATTAGACGTGCCTTAGCACGCAGGATAGATACTAACTGTGTTCTCTGGTACTAGGGTGGCGGGTAACGATTTTTAACCGCCTTTCATGTGCTTAAAGCACTCCCCGTGGTTTTAATACAAATCAGTTGGTCTGTGACTCCTTGAACGTTTAGACTTATTTATCCAATTGCCCACTTTTTCAGGACTGCCATGCGCTTCTTGTAATAATGCCAAGGTTACATACTGTACTGTTCCGTAGATTCGATCGACTTCATCCGCAGGAGCCGTTCCAAAAACCGTGTATAAATCGTTTTGAAGTACCGCCGTGATGAATTCACCCGGTATTGACCCTTGGGTAGCGTATTGATACAAAATACGCAAGGATGTGACGCTAGGGGGCTTTACGGGGCACACGACATTACAAGCTTCACACTTGCCCTGCGAATTTAAAACGGTGTAGTTTGATTTCCATTCCCTCAAAAAGTTTTTGTACTCTTTTTCATCGTCCGGGTTGCAGATTTTCATATTTTTTCGTGCTCTTTTATTGATTGTTGACGTCCGTTGACGTAGTAGTATTTTAGTAGCATGTAGCGATTGCAGTTAATGCAATGAGGTCTAAATCCCGCTCGATAACCTACCCCATCTATTTTTGTTTCTTGCCTACAAATTATACATTTAAAGCCTAGCTTGTAGTCTGCTGTAAAATTAACCACTGGTATCCTTAAGTTCATACTTAATAATCTCGCGCAACAGGCTTAAAACCCCATCATAAGCGATATCTTCACCAACAAAAATGCCCCGTGAAAGCTCCGTGGATTCTTCAATATTTTCCAAGCAATAGTCTCGACTATCTTGTTTAAACTCTATTTGGTCAATATTCATGTTTTACCCCGGTATAAGTCCAAGTTTAATTATAAAAGCCCGTTCAATCGCTTCAGCAATTTGTGGCGGATAACCAAAACCACAATGTTCATCTAAAACCTCTGTGATAACATCAATCATTTTAAAGCCGTTGCAAACAATGTGTCCGGCAATGTGTGAGGCAACGGTACTGGTTTTTTCAATATTGCCGTGTATGTCTATCGTTGTTAGATCATTCATCGCGCGCCTCTTTCATTTCTGTAACCTCTTTTTGCATTTGAGTGATAAAAAAATCAATAAATTCACGCAACAAAGGCTCTTCCGCCGCTGTACATGTTTCCATCTTTTCGTCTATCCAGTTTGTTATTTTAGTTAGCATTTCTTATATCCTTAATCTCGTCAGACTGCTGATTTAATATTTCATCCGCATATTTTCTTCGTGTATCAGGGTCGAATTTAAAAGGCGAACCAGACCCCACGATACACAATGAATCAACCAGCACCTGGTACAGAACTTGGAGTTGTTTTTCAGTTATTTTCATGGTCGGACTCACTATTCGCTAGGCTCTTATCACTATTCGCGGGGCTATTGGTGTTATTCGCTAGGCTTCTCTTGCAATAGTCATCAATCATCCCACTAAACACCAAAAAAATGCTGAGCCAAACCCAATATGCCAAAGGTAATCATAATCCCGGCCGCTGATATTAAAAATGTCATTCTTGTATCTCCTCTCTTAAAAGTTTTGTTAAAATAATATTTTTAGGCTCTAAATCGCCGTCTTCAATGTGATACTTTAGTATCTGAAAGAAAGCTGCTGCAATCTGTATCTGATACTCACTACTACTGTTCAAACTACCTTCCATCATTTTAATGACACGCTTAATCCCGATAGATGTTTTTTTTGATTCTTTTTTCATCAAGCGTAATGAGCCGGCAGAAATCATTTGCAAACCTCTCTTTTTAGCTCAACGAGCGCACGAGCTAAAACATTAAAAGCCGTGTTCGACATGACCGAATCAACGCGCCTCGGTCGGTCTCTGTCTATCAAAGACTCTAAAGCAAAAAAAGCTTTATCAAGTGGGCTAGTCATGAACTTAGCTGCTGACCGCCTCAACTGCTCTAATTCTTCCTGATCACTTGCCGTCATCACCATTTAAGTACATCCCTATAAACTTATCGTCCAAGCTGGCCTTCAATTCACCGTTCGTAAAATGCTCGATCTTGCGCTGCGCTGCTGCTGGAACATAACCTTGTCGCTTCCAATGATAAGGCGAACCCTTCGCAAAACCGCCATCTTTAGCTATAGCGTAACCACTGCCGAACCACTTCCACACCTCGTCTACTGTCATCACTTTACCTCTAGTTAAAAAATATACTGTAACATATTACTTGCAATACTACAATATTTATGTAATA
>JBDNIA010000046.1:0-2824 GCA_041688525.1 Crocinitomicaceae bacterium
AATTGTATTGGGCAGAATTTGATCACGACGATATCGAAAGAGAAACTGTAGGACATGCAAAAAGATGGGAACACTAAAAACAAACGCTAGTCTTATCTACGAACGTGCCAATGGCATAACATATGCTAGAGAATTTGGTTCAGAACCAGGCACACGAGTAGAAGTTGGTTGGGATTACGATCCTAGAACTTCAGACGGTCGTCCGTTACACAATCATATAATGGATGATAAATTGTGGGGTGAAATCCGCAGAGCTTCTCGGACAGATCCTACTTTACAAGAAGCTCTCGATCGTGTTAAAATACTATATCATCTAAGTAGAGACAAACAAAATGGGCAAGAATAAACATGTAGATCTTTTTAATGACATGATTCCAGCAGTGGCTGTGGGATTAAAAGAATTGTGGGATGCAGTGTCAGAAGAAGGGCAGAAAGAAATCAAAGGCGATCTTTGGAATTTAAATCGCTACATCAGTAGTGTTGACACTACTGATAATGAAATTCAAGAACATTATCTATTTGCAGTAAATGAATACTACAATAAAAACTGGAATGACATAAATCAACATCCTAAGCTGCAATGGCAGACCCTGTGCGCTACTAGTCATAAAAAAAAGAAGAAACATTTTCACAAGTGGATTCCTCTAAAGAAAGAAAAAAACAAGAAAGAAGAATTCCTACTAAATTTATTTCCTAACATGAAGAGATCAGATGTCGAAACCCTTGCAGTCATTACCACAGTCAAAGAAATCAAACAGTATTGTGAATCTCTTGGGTGGGATAAAAAAGAAGTCAATGCAATTAAACTATAAGTGCGAATACTGCGGCAAATTATTTGCCAAAGAAAAGACTCTGTTTGTTCATATATGTGAGCAGAAGCGTCGTCACTTGAGTAAGAGCGAAAAGCACGTTCAGATGGGACTAATGACTTATCAAAAGTTTTATGAAATGGTGCAAAAGGGGAAAAGTCAAAAGTCATTTGACGACTTTGCATCAAGTCCTTATTATACTGCATTTGTAAAGTTTGGCAGCTTTATGGTTAATACTGCTCCTATATATCCGGAGAAGTTTGTAGAGTTTGTGATTAAAAGTGGAGTTAAATTAGATCACTGGTGCCGTGATGAATTGTACGAAACTTATACAAAAGAACTTATCAAGATAGAACCAGCAGACGGAGCAATACAAAGAACAATTGCCACTATGATGGAATGGGGTGATACTAACAATACTCCTTGGGAACATTATTTTGCTTATGTTAATTTAAATCGTGCAACACATAATATTAAAGAAGGAATCATTAGTCCTTGGATTTTATTAAATAGTCGCGAAGGTAAGGCAATGTTACAAAAAATGAACGACGAGCAACTAGAAATTGTAGGACCTATAATTGATCCTCAGTTTTGGATGCGTAGATTTAAATCTTTGCCAGCCGACACAGAACTTGTTAAAGATGTTATTAAAGAGGCAAAAATATTATGAAAGAAAAATACATTTCTAGTGATGACATTGAGATAGAAGTCATGATTACTTCTGATAACGATCCCGGTGTTTATGTTAAATTTTCTAATTTTGCGGATGCAGACGACGCAGAAGAATACGCAGAATTTTTATCAGAAACACTTCCTCTGTTATTGTTTAAAACAACTAAATTACAATGAACCTACGAAAATTACAAGACGGAACACCTGTACCAGAATTAGATCAAGCAGTTACGTTGATAGTTAAAACTAAATGTCCGGCGAAATGGTTGCTGGTTGATCGCGAAACAGGTGAGGCATATGTGCCTCACGATACTGCTGGATCGTTGCAATGGAAAAAACTTTATAATGCAGAATGGAATATAGATGCCTAATTTTAAGGTTGACATATTCAAGATGGCATGGCAATAACTGTAAATTTAATAAAAGAAAGTAATGGATATTGATATAGACTTTATAGATCGTGATGCTGCTTTAAAATTATTCAAACATGTTAAGGCCAGTCGTGTTGACAATGGTAAATTGGTAAAACATAATACCGGAGTGTACTTGCACGAAGTACCAATGAGTGCGCCTGAGGCATTGTGTGCAGTACCTTATGATCAAGCAGACAAAGCAGGATACTTTAAAGTAGATTTTTTAAATGTTGGAATTTATAAAGGTGTTCAAAACGAGGAACATCTTACTCAGCTTATGGAGACTAAACCACTATGGGATCTACTAGAACAAGACGAGTTTTGCAATCTATTGTTTCACGTTAACGGACACGGCTCAATCCTCAGACAGATGAAACCGAGATGCATACAAGAACTAGCGGCAGTTTTAGCAATGATTCGCCCTGCGAAACGTTATCTGATTGGGAAAGATTGGACCACGGTGATGAACGAGGTGTGGATGAAACCGGAGAGTGACGATTACTATTTTAAGAAAAGTCATGCTACTGCATATGCAGTTGCTATCACTGTGCAGATGAATTTAATCTGCGAAGGTATTAGTTACGGATATAGTTAAGAACTTTTTCTAACAAGCGTAATGCTTTTGCGTTTGATACGCTTGACAATAATATCGTTTAAGCTAGTGCAGGGACCTAATAATACTTTAACGTCTTTAGTGGCAAAGTTTTTAATAATATATTTAAATTTAAAAATTTCTTTAGAAAGAAAGATGTTGATAGGTATCATTCTGTTGCTCTCCCACCACCAGGCTTCGCCCAACTCTAAAAAGTAGGTTTTTTCTTCTTCTGTACGTATTGCAGAGTAGTCATAGAAGCTGGTTACTTGTGCATCTTGGTTGATAATTATTCCCACGTATTCATGCGTAACATGTGTTATAACGCTGATAAACGG
>JBDNIA010000351.1:0-4596 GCA_041688525.1 Crocinitomicaceae bacterium
CGGTGTATACTTTGGATTTTTCAAACGAGTAAGGACAGCGATCAGAAAACGTATTATAACTATGTTGAGGCAAATCAGCTCGCAAATAGCTTGGTGGTTTTGGTATAACAATAGGATCGCTTCCACAAGAAATGAGTAGTAAGAGAAGAGCAACAGTTTTAAATTTTTTCATCATTCTTCTGCTTGTTTTGGGGTGATGATTCTAACCATTTTAATTCTTCTCTTATCAGAAGTTTCTACCACTAGTTTAATTTCACCAACCATGAAACTTTCATTGTTCCTTAAAATTCTACCCGCATTTTCAACGAGAAATCCACCCAATGTCTCAGCATCTCCCTTTATTTCTTCGAATTCTTTTCCGTCAATATCTAAGACTTTATACACATCTACTAAGGCTGTTTTACCTTCAAATCGATAGGTTTCGGGATCAATTTTTGTAAATACAATTTCATCTGTATCAAATTCATCTGTTATGTCTCCAACAATTTCTTCCAAAACATCTTCCAAAGTACAAAGTCCACTTGCACCGCCATATTCGTCAACAACAACGGCCATGTGCATTTTCTTTGATTGAAATTCCTTTAAGAGATCATCTATTTTTTTGTTTTCTGGAATGAAAAAGGGTAATCGTATTAAGTCGAGCCATTTAACGTCTTTCCCTTCGTTGTTTAAGAATGGTAAAATATCTTTTATAAAGAGTAAACCGATAACATTGTCGAAGGAGTTTTCGAAAACTGGAATCCTTGAGTAGCCAGATTCCAATATTATTTCCATTACTTTTTTATAGCCAGATTCCTTATCAATGGCAACAACATCCATTCGTGGGCGCATGATTTGTCTAACTTCTGTATTTCCAAATTTTACAATTCCTTCAAGAATTTTATGTTCGCCGTCACTTGTGTTTTCCTCTTTTGTTAGGGCGAGAGCTTGCTCAAGTTCGTCACTAGATATTTTGACACCTTTCTTTTTCGCCCTTTTGTGAATTATATTGGATCCATTAACTAAAAAACTTTTTATCCAATTGATTGGAGGAGCAGAACCAAGCACACTAAGCGGTCCTGCCATGAATTTGGCAAATGAAAGTGCATTCTTGGTAGCATAAATTTTAGGTATAACTTCACCAATGAGCAGTAAAAGAAGAGTGATGACAAAAACTTCGATAATTAAATGGAAAGTTTTTCCGTCAGAAGGAAATACTTTATCTAGCAAAGAACTAGATAATATTACAATCCCAACGTTTACAAAGTTATTTGTAATAAGTATGGTTGCAAGCAACTCTTGGGGCTTCTTCATCAAGGAAAAAGTTGTTTTTCCTCTTTTGCTTTCGTCAGATTTGAGCTTTTCTTTGTCATGTGGTCTGAGAGAAAAGAAAGCAGCTTCGGATCCAGAAATAAGCGCAGAAATAAGTAAAAGAGCCATTATGACAACAGTTAATATAATTACTTCAGAAGATAAAGCGGAGAGTTGGTTGGTGACCAGAGGGTCAATTAAAAGGTTTGGTTCAGGCGTTATCATGGTCGATTAAAAAGGTGAATAATCATTTTCGGCATCTTTAAAATCTTTTAATGTATTCGGAGGATTTGGAATCCCTTTGTTTGAATAATTTGGTTCATTACTTGGTCTTTCTGAAATTTCAGGTCGAGATAATATAGTTAGTTCTTCAGCTAGTACTTCTGCGGTATATCTCGTTTGACCTTCTTTGTCCTGCCACGATCGCTTTTTTAAACGACCTTCAAGGTATATTTTTGTCCCTTTTTTTAAGTATTTTTCAGCAATTTCTGCTAAGCCACCCCATAACACAATGTCGTGCCAATCGGTCGTTTCACGCTTTTCTCCTGAATTTCTGTCTGTATAAGATTCAGAAGTTGCAATTGAGAAATTCGCCACAGTTGCACCGTTTTCCAAATGACGGACTTCAGGGTCTTTTCCTAAATTTCCGATAAGGATTACTTTGTTAACTGTTCCTGACATAATAAGTACAACTTTTGGTATCAATACAAATATAGCAATTAGCGATTAAGATGAACTAATTTTTAGTTTTGGAGACCTAATCTTGACTAACTAGGTAATCATGCAAAGGTTTCGGAAATGGATAATTTTTCAAATCTTTTTGATTCACCCATTCCAATTCATCCATTTTAATTTTGTTTTGTAAATCTATTCGATGAAATTGTATTTTTAACTTCTGATGACTTAACAAATGCTGAATTGGTTCTGAAACAATCGAGTTTTCAAATGTGATATTGTATCGCTTATTGATTTGTTGCACAATATCTTCATAACCTTGTTGGCTGTCGACTTCAATAAGGGGCAGTTGATAAAGATGTTGCCAAATATCTTTATCCTTTCGTTTCTGGATTAGTATATCTTCTCCGTGGTGAAGATGTAAAAAATGAAGATTTCGTAACCTGACTTTTATTTTTTTCGATTTTACAGGTAGAATATCAATATTTTTCTCTTTTAATCCAGTACAAAATTGTGCGACTGGACAAATTGCACAACTTGGTGATTTAGGAGTGCAAATTAATGCTCCGAGCTCCATAATTGCTTGATTGTGTTCAGCTGGGTTCGTTACGTATAGGAACTCTTGCGCCATCTGTCTGAATTCTTTTTTTCCTTGCGCACTGTCAATCGGGGTAGACCAATTAAAAATTCTACTGAGAACTCGAAAAACATTACCATCTAAAACGGCTTGGGCTTCATTAAAAGCGAATGAAGAGATTGCTGAAGCTGTATAATCTCCAATTCCTGGGAGTTTAATAATATCGGCATAGGTAGTTGGAAATTTAGAACCGTACTCGTTCTGAATAATTTGCGCTGCTTTATGAAGATTTCGAGCTCTTGAATAATATCCAAGTCCCTGCCAAAGCTGAAGTACTTGCTGTTCTTCAGCTAAAGCAAGCTTCTCAACCGTCGGGAAATTTAGAACAAATCGCTCATAATATGACATACCTTGCTGAACTCTAGTCTGTTGAAGTATTATTTCTGACAACCATATTTTGTAGGGATCGGTCGTGTTTCTCCAGGGTAGATCTCTTTTGTTTTTGTCGTACCAATTGATAACTAGCTCGTTGATATTTTTTGCCATCTAAAAAAAAAAGTAAAAATTAACTCTTATTGGTTGCGATTAATCATTTAAGATTGGTAATTTTGCATTCGAATTTTACAAGATAGTAATAAATTAAAGAATTTAAAATGACAAAGGCGGATATCGTTAACAAAATTGCATCTGAAACAGGGTTGGAAAAAAATGAAGTTTTAAGAACTGTTGAATCTATGATGTCGAACATCAAATTATCATTGTCTAATGATGAAAACGTTTATTTAAGAGGTTTTGGTAGTTTTATCGTAAAAGAAAGAGCAGCAAAAACAGGACGTAATATTTCAAAGAATACGACAATCTTGATTCCCGCGCACAACATTCCATCATTCAAGCCAGCGAAAACATTCGTGGAAGAGGTGAAAACAAGTGTTAAAGTGAAATAACTATTTTAACATAAGAATTGCTTAAAAATCGATTTTAAATCCTTATTTTTGTACTCTTATTTAAAAATGAGCGTATTTTTTTATCTGTTTTACAGATAGTTAGAGAAGAAGTCAAATTAATTAAAATATAATATATTATGCCAAGCGGTAAAAAAAGAAAAGGTCACAAAATGTCGACTCACAAAAGAAAGAAAAGACTTAGAAAAAACAGACATAAGAAGAAGAAGTAATTTTTTTTCTCTAATTCGTGCTCGGTTTCGGCCGAGCTTTTTCTAATTAAAATTAAGCTTTCGTGAGTTTAGAACTAGTAGTTGACGCCAGAGAAAATGGCGTGTGGCTTGCTTTACTAAGAGACGGAAAGCTTATTGAAATCCAAGAGCAACATGGCGCACCTGACTTCGCAGTCGGAGATATTTATTTAGGTAAAGTACGTAAAGTAATCCCTAGCTTAAATGCAGCGTTTGTAGATGTTGGTTATGAAAAAGACGCTTTTCTCCATTATTTGGATTTAGGACCTCAATTTCAGTCGCTCAATAAGTTTACCAAAGAATCACTTAAAGGCAAGCAAAATGTATCTGATCTACTTTATTTCAAGCCAGAAAAGGACATAAATAAGGATGGTAAAATAAATGAGGTAATTTCTGCCTCATCGAATATTCTTATTCAAATTGCAAAAGAACCAATTTCGAGTAAAGGTCCTCGTTTGTGCGCTGAAATAACGCTCGCAGGCCGGTATCTTGTGCTCGTACCTTTTTCCGATAAAATTTCAATTTCGCAGAAAATTAAAAACTCTGGCGAAAGAAAAAGATTAAAGGACTTAATGGAAAATATTAAACCAAAGAATTTTGGTGTTATTATCCGTACGGTAGCTGAAAATAAAACGGTCGAATTGTTGGATCAAGATTTGAAAAACTTGACCGACAAGTGGAAAAATATGCATGCAAATTTGAAGAATGCCGTTCCACCTAAGCGCGTATTGGGTGAAATGAACAAGACTTCTTCAATGCTACGTGACTTATTGAATGCCGATTTCACTAATATTCATGTGAACGACAAGACTCTTGCGGATGAAATTTCCGGATTTGTAGCAGATATTGCTCCAGGCAGAGA
>JBDNIA010000047.1:0-4897 GCA_041688525.1 Crocinitomicaceae bacterium
ACAAAAAATTAAAATTAAAAAACATGGCTATAGAGCGAAAAGCTTATTCAAATATGGTTTGGATTATATCGCAAACATCTTGTTAAACCCTCAAAATCAATCAAATGTAAACGCTTTTGATTTTTTGTCATGTAGTTAGTCATTTTTGATTATTGAGCTTTTGCTTCAACTCATTTATTTCATTTTTTAATTCCATAAAAAATTCATGTAAGACATTATCAGCAATAATTTGTTGGTTCTGAACTACACCATTAGCCGCCGCGGATTTATTATTGTGTTGATTAAAAACTTGATTAGAATCAAAATTTAATATTTGGGGAATGGATGTTTCTAAAATTTCGACTATTTCTTATGACTAAAAATGAACCACTTGTTGGAGACGATATGCTTGTTTTGGCAGAAGCCTACAAAAACAACCCAACTACTCGCTCCACAGACCAAAACAATATTGCCGAATTGACAGAGAAAATTGCAATAATAAACAATTGGCTTTTGATTGACGAACTATATGACGAACCAACGGATATAGCTTCTGATATTCCAAGCCTCATTGATGAAAGAGCCGATGTAGCTGCCAATAGTCAAAAATTGGGTTACTATTTTGGCTTGAGAGATTGGTTAAATTTTGACAATGAATAGATTGTTTGCCAAAACCAAATTTCAACGATGGAGGACGGTCGTTTAAAGCAAGAAATAAGCGATGTGATGGTAATGTTAAGCTACCTCAAAGACCAACAAAACAATTTTGGGTCTTACGATTTACCTTTGAGCGAATCTCAAATCAATCAATTGCTGTCGCACAGAAACGAATTGTCGGGTAAAGCTCAAGAATACGCAAGCAATGTACTTTGTTTTTACGCCAATATTTGCGAAGAGGACTACCGTGATGAAATGGAAGCAACAGGCGCTATACAACAAATTATTCAATTTGATCCTACCGCTTTCCAATCAGTTTCATTAAAACTATATCCCAATCCTACCAATGGGGTCTTCAACATCCAAAACGAAGCTTCTGGAATCCAAAATGTTGAAATATTAAATATGCAAGGCCAACGAGTTGAATTTAGCATTTTATCAAGAACTGAAAATACAATTGAAATTGATCTTGGCAAAATAAAAGATGGTGTTTACATTCTACAGGTAAATGATAAAATTCACGTTAATCGTTTCGTTAAAAATTAGATTTTCCCATTAAATTCACCGTAATTTGTTAGCCAAGGCTAGCAAATTACGGTTTTTTGAAAAATGACTTTAAAACAATTTCCTTTTCTCCTTTTTTTTCTTTCACCTTTTTTCACAAAGGCGCAAAACCACACGTTCCATAAAGTACTCAATCTGTCCAACCAGTTTGTAGAACGTCACAATAACATTAAGTTTCTGAACAACACATATTACATTACTGGACATAGCCAACAGTACAATGAAACCAATTTGCTTTTTTTGACTCTCGATACGTTAGGCAATGTCATAAATACAATTTACCATTCAGATACGCCCTATATTGAAGCAGCTGGGTTTAGTCAGAACAAACTAGACACGAACATAAATGGCAATTTTTTACTCCATTATACAAAATGGGCAAATAATGAATATGCAATTAAACATGAGCGTGTTGAACTTGACAAATCAGGTCAAATTATTTTTAAAACAACACTAGATACTCTTGGAGCAAACACGATAAGTTTTCGCGCATTTAGCAACATTTCAATTGATAACATGAACCAAGTATATTACACACTTGACAACATCCTTCCCTGCGATACTTGCCAAAATAACGAAGAGAGAATTGCACTTTGTAAATTTTCTCAAATTACTCATGAATTGCTTTGGATGAAAAAATTGAATTCTAGTTCTGAATACTATTACAAGATTCATCAAGACTTAAAACTATACACAAATGGCGATTTACTTATTTCCTATTGGAATTTTAAATATGGTTTTTTCTCTCCGCTGTCTCAACAAAAGAGCAAAATTTATTTCGAACGGTATTCACCTTCAGGTACTTTAATTAGCCAAAAAATAGTGCAACCAGACCCTTTTACTGTTAGCGCTTATGGCTCAACATTAGTAGAAAATGAAAAAGCGACAATCATTTGTCTTTCAAAATCAAAAGCAATTTACCCAGACACGGGGGCCGATTATTGGGAATTGAAGCCCACGGTTGCCAAATTAGACAGCAACTTTAACTTAGTTTGGAGGAAAGAATTGGGTGGACTTGATTATAACCCTGATAATTATAATCCCGAAAGACTTATCAATGATTTTGCTATTTCAGGCGACACTTCAACCGTAGGTGCTCATTTTTTTGTGGATACGCTTTTTAATGGCTTTTTACGCATAGAGAAACGTAAAATTACCAATGGAGAATTGGATTGGGAAAGAAGGTATCACTACACCGCACCAACCGTTGTGGATAGCATGGTGCTTTACGATATCGGCGATGTGGAAAAAACACCAGATGGTGGTTTTGTAATTATTGGTCAAGCAGAATTTTATGATTCTTTCAATGTTTCTCCTCAATACTTGTATGGTTATGTGATGAAAACAAATTGCCTCGGTTTTTTAGGTGATCCAGAAGCTGCTTTTACCTCCGCTGCAAACCATATGAATGGTGTAAACTATACGAACACTAGCCTTATGGGCGGTAGTTTTTTGTGGGCTTTTGGTGACGGAACAATTTTAAATACGGGTGAAAACCAAGACAGCATTTTTTACCAATATAGTGATACTGGAAGTTATGAAGTAAGTTTAATCGCCTACGGGTGCAATGGCGCAAACGATACCATTCGCGCAACAATACATGTTGCTCCGCCTATAGACAGTGTTATCGTTAACCCAAACATTGTCAACTACATGGCTTTGGGCCCAAATCCTGTGAAAAGTGGCGAAAGTATTTCGGTTTTTGTTGGCAATTTGCCAAGCGATAATTGCTCTCTAAATTTTTATGATTACGAAGGTAAACTTGTATCGCAAAACAAACTACCTCAAAGCAAAAGCACCTACATTATTCCTATATCTTTTGCTGCTGGAAGGTATCAAGCAGTTTTGAGAAATGGCGGAGATACACTAGAAATAGAGAAGGTCATGGTCTATTGAGTTTGAAACGACAGTAGTTTTTATTTTCCGCTTTTAAACTTTCCACTTAAATACATTCCACTTTACTTATCTTTACACCATGGCTCATTTGATATTAGTTCCCACGCCCATTGGTAATCTTGAAGACATTACTTTACGAGCTATACGGATTTTGAAAGAAGCAGAAATTATTTTTGCTGAAGACACCCGGACAACAAAACGCTTGCTTAATCATTTGGATATTCACAAGCAATTAGTTCCATTTCACATGCACAATGAGCACAAAGCCTTGGAAAATACCGTCTCTAAAATTAAATCTGTAGGTTCGGCTGTATTGGTTTCTGATGCTGGAACACCGGGTATTTCTGATCCAGGTTTTTTATTGGTTCGCGCGTGCATAGATGAGGGAATTAAAGTAGAGTGTCTACCCGGCCCAACTGCAATAATTCCTGCACTTGTTGCAAGTGGATTTTCTTCTGACCGTTTTTGTTTTGAGGGATTTTTACCCCACAAAAAAGGCCGTCAAACGAAGCTTATGGAGTTGGCGCAAGAAGATAGAACGGTCATTCTTTATGAATCCCCTCATCGTTTGGTGAAATGTTTGGAACAAATTGAAGAATTCATGGGTGCAGAACGAAAAGTTTGTGTCGTTCGGGAAATCTCAAAACTATTTGAAACCTATCATCGAGGAACAGCCGTGGAACTGAAAAACTATTTCAATGAAACGGCTCCTAGAGGAGAAATCGTTGTTATAATTGAAGGAATTTCGAAAGAGGAAGTGAAATTGAAGAAGAAATTAGAGAAAAAAAGTAAATAGCGGTTGGCTATTGGCTGTTGGCTTTTAGCTAATTCGCCAATGGCCAAAAGCAAAAAGCCAACGGCCAAGAAAAAATGATAACCGAAGCAATAGTTCTAGTTAAAAAAGCAAAACCTGCGCAAGCTTTCGAGCGTCGTGAATGGTCCATTCCTGAAATAAAATCGGATCAAGTAATTATTGAAAGTGAAGCTTTTGGCTTAAACTATGCCGACGTTATGGCGAGTCAAGGTTTGTACCGCGAAGCGCCGCCAATGCCATGTGTTGTTGGTTACGAAGTAGTTGGGAAAGTCGTTGAAGTAGGTGCTGACATTGCTTCTTCTTGGTTGGGACAGCGTGTATTAGCATTTTGCCGATTTGGCGGTTATTCCAAGCATGTCATTACTGAAAATTTTGCTTTTATAGCAATCGATGCAACTCCAGCGGGCGAAGCTCTGGCATTATGTACACAAGGAGTAACGGCTTATTACATGTCACACTATTTAGCTCCTGTTCGGAAAAATGAAAAAGTGCTTATTCATGCCGCGGCAGGTGGAGTTGGGAGTTTATTGATTCAACTTTGCAAAATGAACGGAGCCGAGGTTTTCGCAAAAATTGGATCCTCGACTAAGGCGGATGTTGTCAGAAATTTTGGTGCTGATCATGTTATAGATTATTCACAATCTGATTATGCTGAACAAATTTCAAGTATCCTAGGTGAAGAACGTTTGGATGTTAGCTTCAATCCTGTTGCTGGCGACACATTTAAAAAGGACTTTAAACTACTTGGTTCTGGAGGTCGATTAATGCTATTTGGTGGTTCTCAGTT
This sequence comes from Crocinitomicaceae bacterium, assembly GCA_041688525.1. GTDB lineage: Bacteria > Bacteroidota > Bacteroidia > Flavobacteriales_D > Crocinitomicaceae > UBA2040. The sequence goes on from JBDNIA010000047.1 coordinate 4,698, forward strand.
AAGCAGCGGTAAATGGGGAATTCTCTCCTCTCTGAATTTTATTCGAAAAATGGGCCTTATTTTGCCGATAGGATTGATGATGCGTTCCAAAAATACCTTAGGTATTAATATGCTCAAAATTGCCGATAACAAACCGATGATCATGTTCGATTGCTTAAACTCTGTTTTTGAATTGTACCGCGAAGGAAAACTCAAACCTG
>JBDNIA010000048.1:0-1975 GCA_041688525.1 Crocinitomicaceae bacterium
CCAACCTATACATATCCCAATCCTGGTTTTTACACGATACAATTAATCTCTGGTTCGACAGGTGCTTGTTTTGATACAATACAATACACGTATGAAATTTATGCGGACATGAATTTAGCATTTACGCATCAAGATTCAATGTGTATTACCAACAATAGTTTTGATTTTATTGGAACCGTTAGCGGTCCGTCCATAGCGACATACAACTGGAATTTTGGAACAAATTCCACTCCAGCAACTGGCACAGGAACTACTGTCAATGGCGTTACTTATAGTTCGCCTGGAAGTCATACTGTAACACTTACGGGATCTTATCTACAATGTTCAGAATCCGTGACTTCCAAAGTGTTTTTATACCGCGAGCCAACTATCGATTTTACAATTGATCCTGGGTTGCAATGTGCTCCATTTCTGGCGCAATTCAAAGATTTAAGTGTTTCCGACACTCCTATCGATTATTTGTGGGATTTTGGGGATGGCACAACATCAACGCTGCAAAACCCATCACACCTCTACTTAAACCCTGGAAATTATCCGATTTCTCTGCAAATATCAACGAATGAAGGCTGCATCGCCACGCTGAATATGGCGCAAAATGAATTGGTCAATGTTAGACCGCGACCCGTCTCCAAATTCACAACATCAACAGACCAAACAGATATTTGCAATTCAGAAGTAGTGTTTATTGATCAATCCACAGGTGCCACACATTTGGCTTATTATGTTGATGATGCTGGAATATTCGCAAGTGGTGTTCCAACCATTTTTCCTTATTTATATCAAACATCTGGTTATAAAAACATTCTGCAAATTGCCACCAATGAATATGGATGTCAAGATTCGAGTAGGTATAAAATATATATAGAACCGTTCACGATTTTTATACCAAATGCTTTCACGCCCGACGCTGATCAATTTAATAATCAATGGAAACCGGAAGTTGCTTTACGGGCTGATAGTTGGCATTTAACAGTTTACAACCGCTGGGGAGAACAAATTTGGGAAAGCTATGACCAAGATGCTGGATGGGATGGCTTTTGCAATGGATTCAAAGCAGAACAAGGCATTTATGGATACAAAGTTAATGTTACCTCTTGTGCTAAGGAAGAAAAATACCAAACTTTGATAGGCCATTTTAGTTTATTGAAATGACCCTTCCTATTTTCCTGGTCAAGAGGTTTAATTGATTCGTTTTGACTAACTTCGTTTCATGTCACGATACCTTGATAAATTTAACCTCATCAAACTTCTAAATGCAAAACGAATCCTAAATTTATTCCTTTTAGGCACTTCTTTTGAACTTCAGAAAATTAGGAAAAATGGACAAGTTAGCGCCTTACCTTTTGCTCTATCCATCGAACCCACAACCGCCTGTAATTTGGGCTGTCCAGAATGTCCGAGTGGATTGAAACAATTTACCCGACCAACCGGAAAACTATCCCACAAATTGCACAACAAGATATTAGATGAAGTAAAATCTCACGTTTTTTACATCAACTATTATTTTCAAGGTGAACCGTTTTTACATCCCGATTTTTTAAAGCTAATTCAAGATGCGAAAAAGCGGAAAATTTATACTGCAACTTCGACGAATGCTCATTTTATCGATGAAAAAAAAGCAGAAGAAATTGTGGCTTCTGGCTTGGATCGTTTAATTATATCATTGGATGGCTTGACTCAAAAAAGCTACGAACAATACCGAATAAATGGAAATTTAGAAAAAGTATTAGAAGCCACGAAACACTTGGTTTCAGCTAAAGAGAAATTGAAAAGTCAAACCCCCCATTTAATATTTCAATTTCTAGCCGTTTCTGCAAATGAACAAGATATTCCCCAACTTTTTGAAAGAGCAAAAGAAATGAAAGTCGACGAAGTACGCGTGAAAACTGCTCAATTCTACTCTTTCGAAAATGGAAACCCCTTGATGCCGAAAGATGAAAAATACAGCCGCTATACTTTAGGTTCAGATGGCAAA
>JBDNIA010000352.1:0-6082 GCA_041688525.1 Crocinitomicaceae bacterium
CTTTTATTTTGTTTTTCGTTTTTCTTGAGGTAATGAATTAACGTTCCTTCTTTCTTATCCGGCATAGTTTCTGCGATTGCCCAATAAGTTTTGTTCACCTCTTTCTCCCGAAATTGTTTTGAAAGTCGTTCTAAAGCTTTGCTTGTTCTAGTAAAAATCAGTGCGCCACTTGTTGGTCTATCCAAACGATGAACAACGCCACAATAAACATTTCCAGGTTTGTCGTATTTAACTTTCCAATATTCTTTAATTTTATCAGGAAGTGGCGTATCACCTGTTTTATCACCTTGAGAAATATCGGATGCTTTTTTGTTTATTACCAAAACATGATTGTCCTCGAAAAGAACTTCTAATCCGAAATCTGCGGGTTTTGCCATGAATTAATATTGCTCGTTTTCGTTCGGGAAATCGCCTGACTTCACATCTTCGATATAACGTTGAATAGAACCTAGCATTTCTTCGTATAAGTTATTGTATTTACGCAAGAAGCGCGGGCTAAATTCATTGTTGATTCCCAACATATCATGAACGACAAGAACTTGTCCGTCAACGCCATTTCCAGCGCCTATTCCAATTATAGGAATAGAAACACTTTTTGCAACCTCCACTGCTAATTCAGCAGGAATTTTCTCTAAAACAATGGCAAAGCAACCAGCTTCTTCCAATAGTTTTGCATCTTCAATCAAGCGTTGCGCTTCCTCATCGTCTTTTGCCCGAACGGTATATGTTCCAAATTTATAAATCGATTGGGGCGTCAAACCTAGGTGACCCATAACTGGAATTCCCGCTGTTAAAATACGCGTCACAGACTCAATAACTTCTCGTCCACCTTCTAACTTAATCGCGTGGGCACCAGATTGTTTCATAATCCGAATTGCACTTGAAAGCGCTTCTCTAGAATTTCCTTGGTAGGAACCGAAAGGCATATCTACCACTACTAATGCTCTATTTACGCCACGAACTACTGAAGAAGCATGATAAATCATCTCATCCAAAGTAATTGGCAATGTCGTTTCGTGACCCGCCATAACATTAGACGCAGAATCGCCAACTAATATCACATCAATACCTGCTGTGTCGATAATTCGAGCCATAGAAAAATCATAACCTGTAAGCATTGAGATTTTCACCCCAGCATTCTTCATTTCCTGAAGCGTATGGGTTGTTACTTTTTTAACGTTTTTATGAACTGACATAGTAATTAATTACGAATTATGAATGGGCAAACTGCGAATTATCGCAATCAAAATTACTTAAATTTAATCGTTTTATTCGTAATTCACCATTAAACAATTCCCAATTGACTAACCTTCCGAGACAACTTTGTAGGCTTCTCGCTCTGACGAACCAATATGGAAAATTGCGTCACCCTTGTTGACAACTGGAGACTCATTAATACAGAAAATATAACCATCTTCCCAAGCTTTTACTTTTCGCTCCACTTTTCCAAATGGATCAGTTATCAAACCTATCATTTCATTTTTTCGAACTTTTTGTCCGTTTTGAACATAGGAAAGGAATAATCCTGAGTTTAAAGCACGCATCCATTTGTCGGAGCGCAATATAATTGATTCTCTATCAGATGTCACTTTTTCCTTAAACGATCGCATGCCGAGGTGCACGAGGATTCGTTTCACGCCCATAACTCCTTCGTGTACAATATTTTCCTCAATCGAATCAGCTTTACCTCCTTCAAAAAGCAAAATCTGTTTTCCACGCGTAATCATCGCATCACGAAGCGATTTTGGAATTAAGTTGGAATGTACAATGAATGGCGGATTAAATGCCTTAGCGAACTCAACACTGCGTGGATCTTTCAGCACACAACGCACTTGAGGCGCGTTATTTCTTTGTCGCGCTCCCGTATGGAAATCTAAAACATAATCCACGTGAGGTGCAATCTCTTTTAAAAATTGATAGGCAAACTGACTAGCGAGTGAACCGTTTTTTGAACCTGGAAAACTTCGATTTAAATCTCTCCCATCTGGTAAAGCGCGAGAAATATTTAAGAATCCAAAAATGTTAAACACAGGCAAACAAATCACAGTTCCGACATTTGGTTTGTTGTATTTGTTGCGAATTATTCGTCGAACGATCTCAACTCCATTTATTTCATCTCCGTGCATTCCTGCCATTAATAATAAAACTGGGCCATCTTTTTTTGAACGCTCAATGAAAACTGGGACCTGAATTGGCGTATGTGTATGTAATTTTGCCACATTCATATTCAACTGATATCCTTTTCCCGGATCAATTATCTGTCCTAAAATCTCCATTTTGGTTATGGCCTTCATACTTTATGGATCGTATTTTTTTCTATATAATCAATAATTTTCCCAGCAATGTCAAGCTTTGTGACAGATTCTATTTCTTTCAAACCGGGCGAACTATTCACGTTTAAGACCAAAGGCCCACGTTTGGATTGAATAATATCGATTCCAGCAACTCCCAATTTCAAAGCGAATGCTGCCCGAATAGCAATCTCTTTTTCCTCTTCCGTCAAAACGATAGGAATAGATTTCTTTCTTCTCGAAATGTTGGTTTGAAAATCTCTGTCTTTATTAAAACGTTTTATTGCGCCAACGACTTCGCCATCCACAACCATCATTCGCACATCGGTACCTTTGGCTTCTTTGATATATTCCTGGACGATTACTCTTGCTTTCACACCGTTAAAAGCCTCCAAAACACTATCTGCAGAAGATTTATCCTCTGCAAGAATAGAACTAATATCATCTGATTCGCGCAATAGTTTCAAAACAACTGGCGTCCCACCAACCGATTCTATAACGTGTTCCACGTTTTTAGAATAATTGGTAAATACAGTTTTAGGTTGACCAACTTTAGATTTGGATAACAATTGCAAACAACGCAATCTATCGCGTGAATGAACGATTGATCTTGAATTCGCTACAGAAAAAACATGCATCATTTCAAATTGGCGCGTAACAGCAGTTCCGTAATAAGTTACAGAGGCACCTATTCTGGGTATTACCGCATCAAAATCCTCCAAATAATAGTTGTTGTAAAATAACCTTGGCCCTGTTGAGTCGATTTCGATATTACACTTTAAATGATTGATAACTTGTGTTGTATACCCTCTACTTTCAGCCGCTTCGACTAAACGTTTTGTTGAGTACAAATCAGAATTTCGAGATAAGATGGCAATTTTCATTTCTTAAAACTTATTTGATATAAATAGTTGTTTTTAAATTATCTAACGATAGATCAATCTTACTCGGATCAACAATAAAGCGTTTTTTCAATAATTTACGACCTAATAAAATTGGATAACGCATGTTCAACCGTTCAGACAATGAAAACATCGTATTGTACTTTTTACCAAACAGAAGAATATCTCCTTTGACGAAATACCTAAATTCTTCCTGACCTGATGAACTGCGCACTTTTTTCGTAACGAAAGTTTCGAAAGTTACAATTGGCGATTCAGTTGTTTCCGTTCCAAAAAACTCAACCTTTAAAAATTGAACTCCATTCGACTCAATAAGTGTAATATGATCACAATGAATGCTGGAAGTGTAAGCTCCCGTGTCAATTTTTACAGGAACGTGCTTTAAACCAAAAAGTGGCAAATCTACATGGTCTTTTCGACCGATAATTATTTTCTCCATTATTTAGCCCTCATTTCATCTAACATTTTACGACAATTTTCATTGCGATCTGCAGCGTATTCTATTTTTTTTTCACCTTCCTCCTCCTTTCCTGAAAAAAGGTAGGCCACACCTAATTGAAAGTGGTATTCCATTTTAGATGGATTCTTTTCAATTAATCTAATCCAAAAAGGAATACTTTTTTTGTAGCGCTCCAAATTCATATAGCTCGTGGCTAATGCTTCCTCCAAAGGCTCTCTTGAAGTGATTTCATAAGCTTTCAGATTATTTTCCAAGGCTTTTTCGTAATTCGTGAATTCTTCACCATAACTGCCACTATAAATCATTCCTAAACTATTGTAGATTGCCATTTCTTCCGGCTTACGTTTTTTAGCTTTCTCATAATTTGAAATAGCCACATCAATATTGTTGGTCAACAGTAAATATTCTCCTTTATTTAAAAAATAAAAATAACTGTCCTCTTCGGCAATTTCGTAGCCCATTTTCGCATAATATAGAGCAGAGTCCTTTTCATGGTGGAATGTATGCAACAAACTTAAATTCCGAAAAACACCAGCGCTAAGTTCCTTCGGTAGATCACCTGCCTTCAAAGCACGATGAAATAGGTGAGCCGCTTGAACATATTCCTCTCTGTCCATGCTACTTACACCTTCGTCATTCAGTTGCTTTGCCTCCTCCGCTACTTGATTCTTGCAGGAAACTAGCAGGATAAAAGCAAAAAGAAAATAAAACCTCATCATGTTTCAAAATTACATTTAAAAGTCTGACATTTGCAAACGTGTATCAACAAGTTAATGTTGAATAAAAAAAAGTCAAAAAAAAGAACATTAGCGCATGCAAATAAAGAAATTCTTCGTAATATTGCACCCCGATTTAATCGGAAAACAAAGATATTAGATTAGAAAGCATGGATATATTAAGAGAAATTCAGAACGAATTAGTGGAAATGAAAGAATTTCCAAAGTTCTCTAGCGGTGATACAGTAAACGTTTCTTATAAAATTAAGGAGGGCTTAAAAGAACGTACTCAGCAATTCCAAGGCGTTGTTTTGCAACGAAGAGGTGTTGGTACAACTGAAACTTTTACAGTACGTAAAATGTCAGGAAACATTGGTGTTGAGCGTATTTTTCCTTTGTCTTCTCCTTTCTTAGAGAACATTGTAATAACGAAAAAAGGTTCAGTACGTCGGGCACGTATTTTCTACTTCCGCCAGAGAACTGGAAAATCTGCTCGTATTCGTGAGAAACGTTCTTTTCATGTAGCGAAAAAATAATTCGAAACAATTCAGATACTTAAAGGCTTTCGTTTCGAAAGCCTTTTTTCATTCCATAAATGTCGGTAAAACCTAGGAAAAGAGCAGCGAAGAAGAAAAAAAAGCCAAAGTACATGATTACTTGGGCCATTATTATTTTTATTCTTCTGACAGGCTTGCCTACTGGTTATTATTTTCTTCACAAAAAGAAAGTAAAGGAAAAGAAAATTAACTTATTGGCAAATGCTCCCTATGGCTTCAATTCAATTGGTATTGATGTTTCACACCATCAAGGCGACATCGATTGGCCCTTGCTTTTCGATGAGCTTCGCTACGATACGATAATTAAATTTGTTTATTGTAAAGCAACTGAAGGTACAAACCACTTTGATTCTCGTTGGGCAGAAAATAGGCAAACATTGAACGATATGGGTATTCGAAACGGTGCATATCATTTTTTTAATCCTACAAATCCTCCACGACCTCAAGTTAAACACTTTTTAAACCACTGGAAGCACAGAGATATCGATTTGCCCCCTATGCTCGATGTCGAAACTGAAGGATATAGCGATGAAGATCTACGAGCAAAAATGAAGATTTGGCTCGTAGAAGTTGAAAATTTAACGGGACAACGACCAATAATTTATACATCTTATCACTTTTTTGAGACTAAATTCAAACACGATTTTAAAAAATATAATTTCTGGATAGCATCTTACACACGAAAACCACTTTCACTTGAAGATAAAAGGGTCATCCACTGGCAATACTCAGAAACAGGTAAAATCCCAGGCTGTTCAGAGTTGGTGGATTTGAATGTGAGTAAAATTAATTATTGATGAACATGATATCACATTGCTTGCCACAGTGTTTTTTTCATCTTGACAAAATATTTTTTTTGAAAGGTGAACGTTTTGATTAAAACTCGGCTTTTACAACTTCTCAATAGCAAACTCCGTTCGTCTATTTTGAGCTCTATTTTCATCCGAGTCATTCGGTAATTTCGGAATCATTTCTCCATAACCTTTGGATTTCAATCTCGCTTTGTTTACACCCTGAGTGACTAAATATTCTTTTACAATTCTTGCTCTATCTCCAGATAATTCCAAGTTTTGATTATCGTCTCCTATGTCATCTGTATGTCCTTGAATAACTATATTAACTGTTGGGTTTTCACTCAAAAAACGCGCAAATTGGC
>JBDNIA010000353.1:0-2200 GCA_041688525.1 Crocinitomicaceae bacterium
ATATATAACCGCCGCCAACAATATCAATATGCTTGCACTTCAGCTTCCAAATAAATACATTGGTTTAGGATGTGTCTAGCTAGGTTGCTTTATTATGGTAAAGCAATGCGATCCCTCGTCCTCCCCAGTCTTTCTCGATGTTTACATTCATGGATTCTTTTTCAATGTTATTTATTATTGGTTTTATGGGCCATCACCATTGAGGTTTAGTTAACTCCAATTCGGATTCAGCTATCCTCAATGCTGCCTAGATTCCAAGTTTTCTAGTGATGGTCCACAAATCTTCTTCAGCTACGTCCGAGATTTCTAAACTTCTTAAGCCACCTGTGTTGAAGACGCGATGTGCTGCTAGAAGGTTGTATGATTCCCTCTACCTATTATTTCAATAATATAACTCAACTTTGAACATCTTCCTAAACTTAAAATGAGCTTTCCTTTCTTCCATTTCCAGTGATTCATTCAGCAACTAGAAAAGTTTACCAGAAAATACGCCACACTTCCAACAAACGTCGAGTACTGGAAATGCGAGTGAATTTAAATGAAAAATAGTACATCATTGATTAATTTATTGTAGCTTTACTTGAGCTGCGAGTTCAATCACTTTTTCGAATAGTTCATTCAACCCTTGAGATGTTAACGCAGAGCATTCCAAAGACAGACAACCATCATTGTTTTGTTCTTTCAAAGTAGTAGTTTTTGTTATATTATCATCCCCATTTTCTCGGAGATCGTTCTTTGTACCCACCACCATTATATTCGCCGTTGGACAATGATGTTGAACCTCCGGCAACCATTTCTGCAAAACATTTAAATACGACGAGGGGTTATTAATCGCATAACACAAAATAAACACATGGGTATTTGGGTAGCTACGAGGTCTTATTCTATCGTATTCTTCTTCGCCTGCTGTGTCGAATATACTCAACTTGACAGATGCTCCTGCAACTGCCTCGGAATCATAACTATCCCAAATGGTTGGAGCGTAACAATTTGGGAACGAGCCAGTTGTGTAAGAAACAATCAAGCTTGTTTTCCCCACAGCGGCATCTCCGACGACAACGCACTTGATTGTCTGCTTCCCATCCATCTTCTAAATGATTTGAAAAATCTCTTCCAAGTATAGAAGCCAATCAAGCCATCAATCTTAAATTCCCTATTACAAAAACAAGGCATCTTGTTGAAACAAAAGGATGATGGATATCCATGAGGAACTCAGTTTAAGCAGCAACTTAAATCACTGATTTCATTTTGTCCGCACCATGCATATTTGTTTATTCAGTTCTAGCTTTGATAAATAGTCTGTGAGACTGTCGATTACTGAATATTTTCTCGACTTTATTTTTCTATCGCGTTTGCTCTGAACCGCGGATCAAAGTACGCTTTACCTGCTCACATCATGCTCACATCATGATTGTCGTCAATTGCCATTTTAGTGCAACAACGAAAAGGATGTATTCAGGTTCCTCGCGACGCAAATAGAAAAACAGAAACATTTTTAATGCGCAACTCGGAATACTAAATATAATGTCGCGAATTGTTTTCCATTTTAAACCTGGAACGATTCCGCAAGACGGAATGATCTCACCTCTGAAAATATCACCGCCAATGATCTTTTATAGTTAATTGAACAATAACTTGGACATTTTCTAGCACATTGTGCTAAAGAATAAAAACCAAAGCTAATAAGCCCCTGTATCCAACTGATATATAGAACTACTTGTAAGACATTTCCAAACGTATATTGAAAACCGAGTGAATCAAATAAAAGAGAGATGCAAGTCTTATCCGTAAATGCCGTTGCTGGTGATCTCCAGATTTATACGAAACTATTAGTTTAAATACATTTCAGTCGACCACAATTTTAACACCTGGGGAGGTTTTGCAGTTTCGTTGAATGAAAGAACCAGGACAACAACCCCATGAGGGGGGCGTTCCTCAAATCATAGAACTACTGAAATCGCGAAACTACCGAAATCGTCAACTAGCTTAGTAAATTATTGAACAACATCAAAATCGAAACTTGAAATAATCACAAATGAAATTCACTCTCCAAGCACTTTCTTACCTTCTGGCATTATTCTACACACAAGCAGCTTCACTTCGATCACTCGAAGACCCGTGTGAAGGGCTCACCATCACTCAAACCATCAAAGACAAAGGCATCAACCCGGATCAAGAGATACTTTACAATTCGACGAGG
>JBDNIA010000354.1:0-1636 GCA_041688525.1 Crocinitomicaceae bacterium
AGTTTTCAGCACCACAAATCACCGCAGACATCGTAATGACAATTATATCGGTCAATAAATGCTCTTTTTTTCTTTCAATTCTATGATCTTTCATTTTTGAAAGAAGCTCAATAATATTTTTGTTTTTCATAACTTATACATGTGATTATCAGATAAATATACAACTTATAAATTATTTAAATAGCATTTAATTAACTGATTATCAAATAGTTATTAACATTTTTAAGTAAGGTTTTAATGCGTCTGCCCTGCGGATTTGGAATGATGTTTTGGAAAAATACAGACCCCAACTTTCTTATCTACTTTAATAACACAAAACAAACAGGTTATAATTTTGTCAGTTTCGGAAACATTGGATTAGGTTATAAGTTTTCGAAAAACAGAAAAAAGTCAAATAAAGAAGCCTGAATAATTTTTAGAATTAAAATTTAAATAAAACTTCTGCTGGTTTGGATCAATTGTCAAAAAACAGACCACGAATTTTTAAAGATAAAAATCCACGTCAATGAATTTTTGTATTTTTACGTTTATAAATAAATAGAATTATGGGTTGTGCTAGTTGTAGCAGCGGTGGTGGAACGCCCCGCGGATGTAAAAACAACGGTACGTGTAGTTCTGGCGGTTGCAATAAATTAGAAGTGTACGATTGGTTAGGGAATATGTCCCTCCCAGCCGGTCAAGCACCATACGATATAGTAGAAATTCGATTTAAGAATAGTAGAAAGAATTTCTTCAGAAATGCAAAAAATTTGTCCCTGCAAGCAGGCGACGTAGTAGCTGTGGAAGCAAGTCCAGGTTACGATGTTGGAGTGGTTTCTGCCACTGGCGAATTGGCTAGAATACAAGTAGCGAAAAAGGCTCCAGGTTTGAAACCGATGGAGATCAAAAAGATATACCGCGTTGCGGAACAAGAGGATATTGATAAATGGGTATCTGCACGTGCTTTGGAAAAAGATGTGATGTTTCAAGCAAGAACATTGGCATTGAAAATCAACTTGGAAATGAAAATTTCTGATGTTGAATACCAAGGCGATTTATCAAAAGCAACTTTTTATTACACTGCCGATGCGCGTGTAGATTTCCGTCAGCTGATAAAAGATATGGCGGATAATTTCAAAATACGTATTGAAATGCGCCAAATTGGTTCACGCCAGGAAGCAGCGCGTTTAGGAGGTATTGGTTCTTGTGGTCGCGAGTTGTGTTGTTCAACATGGTTAACCGATTTCCGTTCCGTTTCCACTTCAGCAGCACGTTATCAGCAACTCTCGTTAAATCCACAGAAATTAGCCGGCCAGTGCGGAAAACTGAAATGCTGTTTGAATTATGAGTTAGACATGTATATGGATGCCATCAAATCATTTCCAAAGGCGGATACAAAACTGTATACAGAAAAGGGAATGGCTTACCATATTAAAACAGATGTTTTTAAACGTCAAATGTGGTTCGCTTACGAAGGAGGAATCGGTGGAGGTCTAATTGCATTAGATCCAAATCGAGTTCGTGAAATCATAGCTCTAAACAAGGACAAAAATAAACCACACGACTTAAAAGAATTCGTTGAAAAAGTTATTGTTAAAGAACCGGATTATTCTAACGTTGTTGGTCAAGATGACTTGAATCGTTTTGATGGTTTGAT
>JBDNIA010000355.1:0-5704 GCA_041688525.1 Crocinitomicaceae bacterium
AGTCCAAAAATCAATAATAAAAAAGCAATACCAATACCAATACTTTGCAGAACATGGAAGGCATATACCCAATTACTCACGTTGCCGCTGATATATTGATCAATATTTTGAATATTTAATTGAAGTGCATAACCCCAAAATAGTAATTCCATAGAACGTTGGAATCCTTTTTTAACGCGTCTATTTTTAAAGTAACCCGCTTGAACGTTATTGGTTAACAAATAAACAAAAACTACTCCTGTAACCGTAAAGAACATGGGAGCAGTAAAACCTCGAACGAAATTCCAAGTGGCATAAACGAGATTGTTTTCGTCACGGTAATACTGGCCAAGTGTTAGACCAATGAAATGGCCCTCTAACATTAATAAAATCGCAATGGATCTCGCCATGTCGATGAACTTCAGACGTTCGCGAGGCGCTTTTACAACTTCAGTAATTTTATCGTTCATTATTTGATTTTAAACAAAATTAGAATAATCTTCATTTCAACAACTAGTTTTCTATCGTTGCACTCAGAATGAGACGGATTTCTTCTTCAGCATTCTTCGTTTTGATATAAACAGATTTAACAATTTCTCCGTTATATCCAAAGGGGTCAAAGGTAAAAGTAATGGTGGTAATTTCACCAGGAAGTAATGTGTTTTTTCCAATTTTCACTTCACTGCAATCACACGGAATTCGGGGAGGTAAAAATGAAATAGGATGGCTGTTGTTATTTGTAACTTGATAGCGGATATTAACGATTTTCTTTGCTGAAATTCTCCCCAGATTTTGAATATTGGAACTTAACTTTAATGGCAAATCGATTATGCTATCTGTAAAAAAGTTTAAACTTTGAATTTCAATTTTTCTTTCTAAACCCGCGGCTCTTGAATAAACAGAGTTTTTTTGATCATTCAAGTTGTCACTTACCAGTTTATTCGCCGTGTATTCACCAAAAGGTATTTCAGAAAATGAAAGTTGACCACCATTTTCTGAAGTATTCTGGATGTAGGACGCAAAAACACCATTATCTAGAGCGGATAAATAATTGATTAAGGAACCTATTCTGCGCTTCGTTAAATGTACATTATAATCAGTTTTGGCTAAGGGACTTGCAAATCCTTTGATGGTTAAATTGATCTTCCGGCCTTTTTGCAACTCGTCGAGAAGTAACTCCTGAAAAATTTTCAAATCTTTTACGCCTTGGTCAACATATTCGATAAAGAAAGATTCTATATCCTCTTTCGCCTCATCGGAATTTTCACCACTTAATCCATTCGAATATTCTTTTTGGTATTTAGCCAGCATGGCTTTGTATTCGAAATAACTTTCGATATAATTAATTTTTGTTGTCGTATCTATACTTTTTGGATTGGGAACATCGTTGTGGAAATATAGGGTTACAGGTAAACGCTTCATCAATTCCTCCAATGTTTCTTTTTTTGCAGGTGGCGCAACAATAATCGGCTTTTTTAATTCAAAAATATCACTACAACAAGTTGGATTTTTACTGAATTGAACACCAATACGATTACTCGATAGAAATTCCTGAGTACCGTTTTTAAAATAATACAGGTCGTTCGCGGGACTATTATAAGGTTTTCCCAAGTTAATGGGATCCAGCTGTTTACCATCATACTTCGAAGAAAAAACATCTAAACCTCCGAAACCATCAAACCACGAACTCGAAAAATACAAGGTTTTATTTGTTTCATCCCAAAAGGGAGTTGTTTCATTGTCTGTAGAGTTTAAATTTTTAATATTGCGCACTCTGCCAAATTGATTGCCGTTTCTTATTTCGCTGTACCACAAATCGAGACCACCTGCTGTACCAGATCTGTCGGAAGCGAAAACTAGGATTTCTGCATTGTCCCAATTTACAATGCACGGCATCGTTGTGTTAGCTCCAGGTTCATTAATTATTGTTCCGAGGGAGTCTGGACTGAACCATTCGCCATCTCGGTAACGAGCGACCATGATTTTACATTTGTAATTGTGATTATCCTCGCCGCATAAACTGTAGTAAAATCGATCTCCATCCAATGAAAATGTTCCGTTTCCATTGCTGAATTTTTCGACTTTCAGTTCTTTTATCAAAACGGGTGCTGATTCTTGATTTACTTTCAAATCACTTTTATACAAGTGTGTTCTATAATTTTTGTCGTAAACTTCTTCTTTAATGGAAATGGAATCCGCCTTCAGAGATGAAAAAATAAATAGTGAATCTTTTATAATGTGCCCAAATTCAGCATCTGTTGTATTGACTGTTCCTAGATATGGATTCAACGAAATATCGTTATTTTCCAACGCTGACTTTGCCCAAAGACAACTTTCAATTTCCCTTCTTGATTTGGTGTACAAGTACCCTTTTTTGTCTCTAGCATATTTCTTTTTAGCGAGTTTAAAGGATTCAATTGCTTCCTCATATTTGCCATTTTGTTTTTGCATTAAACCCAATTGTAAGAGACTCGGTGGGTAAATTAAAGTGCCTTCTTTGTCGTAAACGATTTGATAATATTTTTCTGCATTCCGATAATCCTTGTAGGCGCGCAATGTTTCGGCATATCCCCAATTTATGGCAACAGAATTCGAATCAATTTTTAATGCCTTTTCATAATATTCCAAGGCATATATGAAATCACCTTTTTGATATTGCTCCTCGGCGTATTGCAAGTATTTACCAATTTCTGTTTGTGAATATGCATTTAAGCAAAATCCCATAAAAAGAGTAAGGCTTAAATATAATCTGGACATATGCGATGAGTGATTTTTTTAGGTTTCAAAGATTGATGGATGTATCTAATGGCAATTTCAAGTCCGCCTCGGGCATTGCTTGCTTGTGTTAATTTGGAGAAATTCAAGTCGTAGCTTACACCCAAAAACCAATTTTGATAATCCATTCCCAAACTAATGAACCCAGCGTCTTTCGTTCGATACCAAATTCCAGCATAAACAGCTCTGTACTGACCCAAATGTTCCTTCATAATGTACTTCACAGAAGATCCTAAAACGAATTCTTTATACTTGCCCTGCAGAGAAAGATTAACCGCTGGCAGCAAAAATAAGTTTTTATCTATTTTGTGATCAAGTCTGGCGTGAAAATTAGTGCGAATATCCCGCTGAATTTTTGCTCCTAAAAAACCTTGATCTGGACGGTTGAGATTAAACAACCCAAGACCTGTATTTAATTTATTTCTTGTGTTTAATGTCCAATCGAAAACAAACCCCAGCCCCGTAGAAAAATTTGTCCGACTGTTGGCGCTGAAATTTTCATTGGTCGATAAGTTTTCATCATATTGAACACCATTGTACTGATTATCGAAAGTCAATAACTGGGTGTTAATTTGTCGTTGATTTATTCCCACATTTATACCGGGTCTAAAAACTAAGCTAGAGTCACGAGTAAGATATACAGGAAGGTTTAAATTAATTTGAATTTCGAGTGTTTGCAATTTGCCGTCGCCAACCGCATCGTGAAACAGTAAACCTCCAATCCCTAAGTTTTTCAGTTTCGTTAATCGACCATCAACAGAAATCGACGTTGTTTGAAAAGGAACCGTAACCGCTCGCCATTGATCACGATAATTGCCTATGAACCGATAATCGCCTTTGAAGTTTCCGGCTTGACCAGGGTTTTGGAATATTGGGTTATCAGAGAATTGTGACCAATGTACGTCTTGCGCTACAATTACAGTAGGAGCGAGGGAGAGAAAAATGATGAGAAGTTGTAATCCATTCATTCGTCAATGAAATTAATCAAAAAATGATGGATGACAAAAAGAAAATGTTAGCGTAAGTCCGATTAATTATTACTTAAGGCGTACTTACCGAAAGAGGAATTATTTTACCACGATAAAACCGATGACCATTGAATAGGAAATCAGCGATGTAATTTGCCATTTCTTTTGGAGTATGTGGCGCTTCATAACCCGGAAACGCTTCGTTCAACATTTCCGTTTGGACAGCTCCTAGACAAAGACAATTCATGGAAATAGTGGTTTCTTTGAATTCTTCAGCAAATAACTCTGTGAAACTGCACAAGGCAGCTTTCGATGTAGAATAAACGCTAAGTCCTGCAAATTTCACGCTTCCCTGAAATCCTCCCATTGAACTGATATTTAAAACATGCGCACCCGATTTTAGTAAATGGGGAACAGCTGCTTGGGTAGATTGAATAAGGCCCAAAATATTTGTTTGATACGATGATTGTATGTCATCAGCGGTTAACTCTAAAAAAGGTTTGTTTACAAGTTTTCCAGCATTGTTAACCATGAAATTTATTTCCCCGATACCTTCGAAAATAAATTCAGCGTTTGATCGAACTTTATCAGAATTCAAGTCGAATCGATGAAAAATTATATTTGCATGTGCAGCAAATTCAGGACAATTATTTCTAGATAGCGCATGGATCTCATTCTCCTTGTTGGAGGCTAGTTGGAGAACTAACTCTTTTCCAATTCCACGGCTAGTGCCAATAATGATAATTTTATTCATCAAATGAAATCGTTAGTTTTTCCGAAGTTGGAACTGCTTGACAGGCTAAAATGTATCCTTGTTCTATGTCTTCATCAGTTAAAGAGTAATTGATTTTCATGGTCGCTGTGCCTTCAATCACTTTGCATTTACAGGTACTACAAACTCCGCCACGACATGAATATGGAGGATCATATCCTTCATTGTTTAAGGTGTCGATGATCCCTTTGCCTTTGATTTTGTATTTGATATGTATTTCCTCACCTTCCAAGAATACCTTCACCTCACTTGACACTTCTTTTGAATCGACTGACGCTAAAACTTCATCTTTCACTGCGGGAGATGAGAATAATTCTTTTTTGATTTTTGATTTTTGAACACCAAATAATAAAAGTTGTGCTTCCGCCGCTTCAATCATTCCAAGGGGTCCGCACAAGAAAAAGGCATCAGCATTTAAAAGATCTATATTTTCTTTTAACAAACTAGAAACCATTTCTTGATCCATCAAACCTTTTTTGTAATCCCCTGTAGATTCATCAGAGAAAACATAATGCGGTTTCACGTTTGATAGAGCATCAATTTCATCTCTAAAAATCATTGCACTGAGGTCGTAATTACCATAAAATAATTCCATGTTACGACCAGTTTCTTGAATTTTCTTCGCGATCGACAAAATAGGTGTGATTCCACTCCCTCCCGAAAAAGCAACTACATTTTTTTGGTCATCTTTTAATAAGAATTGACCCTCTGGCTGACTGCAAAGGATTTTTGTTCCTGCTTTGGCAATGCGATTAAACCATTGCGACACTTTCCCGAATTGCATTTCTTTAACGGCTATTGATAAATCCTCATTTGAACCACTACAAATGGAATAAGAGCGACGATGATCTTCACCTTCGGTTGCAATAATAAAATTGATGTACTGCCCAGGAGAAAAACGAAATTCATCTTTTAATTCAGCGGGAATGTCTAAAACAATTTGGACACTAAGATTTGTTAATCTTCGGACTTCTTTGATTGAGATTTCGTAAAAACCGCGGGGAATTTTCCCCTCTTTTTTCTTCAAAAATTTAAATAATGCCATGATTTCTAATTAATCGTCAAATGAAACTATAATTTTATCGCTTATTGGGTGCGCTTGACAGGTAAGCGTATATCCTGCTTTAATTTCGTCTAGCTCTAAACCGAAATTTACGGTCATTCGGGCAGAACCTTCTATTATTTTTGCTTTGCAAGTGCAACAAACGCC
>JBDNIA010000356.1:0-4170 GCA_041688525.1 Crocinitomicaceae bacterium
AAAAAGAAAGTCTATATCGTAGCCAACAAAGTTGATAGTGCAGACCGTTTTGGCTTGTCTTCTGAGTTTTATCAGTTAGGCCTTGGTGATGTTTATGATATGTCTGCAACCAACGGAAGCGGAACGGGAGAATTATTAGACGATATGGTCAAAGAATTCGATCCTGAAGATACATCCAGTCGAATTGAAGACGACTTGCCTAAAATTGCCGTTATTGGGAAACCAAATGTTGGAAAATCCTCATTGGTAAATGCCTTGACAGGTAAAGAGAATAATATTGTTACCGAAATTTCGGGAACAACGCGGGATACGGTTAACACGAGATACAATGCTTTTGGTTTCGACTTCGTTTTGATCGATACTGCAGGAATTCGTAAAAAAGCTAAAGTACACGAAGACATTGAATATTATTCTGTCTTGCGCTCTATTAATGCCATTGAAAATTCAGATGTCTGCATATTTATGATAGACGCCGAAGAAGGCATTCAAAAACAAGATTTGCAGATTTTTTACATGGCTGAAAAAAATTCTAAAGGAGTTGTCGTTCTTGTCAACAAATGGGATAAAGTCGAAAAAGATCACAAAACGATGTTGGCTTACGAAGAGAAATTGATTGAACAATTGGCTCCCTTTAATGATGTTCCTGTGATTTTCACATCCGTTGTCAATAAACAACGGATTCACAAAGCTTTGGAAAAAGCAATGGAAGTTTATCATAACCGAATTCAAAAAATTCCAACTTCCGAACTGAATGACGTAATGCTGGACATTATCATAGCAAATCCTCCCCCGTCTCTAAAAGGAAAATATGTTAAGATAAAATTCGTGACACAATTGCCAACTCACGCTCCAGCTTTTGCTTTCTTTTGTAATTTGCCGCAGTATATTCCAGACAGCTACAAGCGGTTTTTAGAAAACAGAATGCGCGAAAAATTTAATTTCCAAGGCGTTCCGATTAAGATTTTCTTTAGAAAGAAATAAGCAAGTTATCGACAATTGTTAATTTTAAAGAGAAAAGTAAATTATTTGAACGGTAGAACTTGAGATACGCAGCTATTGATATTGGAACAAATGCAGCCCGATTGTTAGTTGGTGAACTAACGAAAGAGGATGGACGTTCATTTATTAAAAAAGTTTCATACACCCGTATTCCTCTTCGTTTGGGTGAAGAAGTATTTGGATCTGGAACAATTTCAAAGAAAAAAACTAGCGAATTTGTTAAAACTATTCAAGCGTTTAGACTAATATCAGAAATATTCGAAGTAAAAGAATTAAGAGCCTGTGCAACTTCCGCAATGCGTGAGGCAAAGAATGGAGAAAAAATAAAAGAGCTGATTTTACAGGAAACCGGGGTAGATATCGAAACAATCTCAGGAGACGAAGAGGCTCAATTAATATTTGGGACATTCGCTCTTTTTGAAATCAATATTGAAATTCCATATATCGTCATAGATGTTGGAGGAGGAAGCACTGAAGTCAGCGTTTTTGAAAATGGTCGGAGAGTCGGTTCTAAATCTTTTGAAATCGGAACTTTAAGAATACTAAAGGGAAAAATCCATCCGAATGCCTGGGAAGATATGTCGAATTGGGTAAAAAACAATGTTCAACTTTCTGCCAAACATATTGTGTACGGAACGGGAGGAAATATTAATAAAGCCCATAAACTCGTCGGTGGATTTCAAAATTCGCCGCTCACTTTGAAGAAAATCGAAGATTTACGTGATGAACTTTCTCCGCTGACCTTAACGCAGCGTGTAGAAAGGTTTCAATTAAAACCAGATAGAGCAGATGTTTTGGTTCCGGCAATGGATATTTTCTCGCGTATAATGCGCGATTTGAAATGTAGAGAAATATTGGTCCCGAAAATTGGACTGTCAGACGGAATAATCTACGATTTAGCCAAAAAAAATAGTAAAACAAAACGATGACAAAAGCACAATTGATTCAACAAATCAAAAATAAAAAGTCTTTCCTTTGTATTGGTTTAGATACAGATTTAGATAAAATCCCTACTCATTTTCTTGAAATGGAAGACCCAATTTTTGAATTCAATAAAGCAATCATTGATGCAACCAAAGATTACTGCGTCGCCTACAAACCAAATATTGCATTTTACGAATGTCATGGAGCAAAAGGATGGGAATCGTTACAAAAAACGGTCGATTATATTCCTAAAAACATATTTACAATTGCAGATGCCAAAAGAGGAGATATCGGGAATACATCGTTATACTATGCGAAAACTTTTTTTGATGAATATCAGTTTGACTCAGTTACTGTGGCACCATATATGGGAGAGGACAGTGTTGCGCCTTTTTTGACACACGAAAACAAATGGGCGATTCTCTTGGCATTAACATCAAACAAAGGTGCTTTAGATTTCCAAATGACGGAAGATATTTCTGGTGAAAAGCTATTTGAAAAGGTGTTGAAAAAATCAGCGACTTGGGGAACAACAGAAAACTTAATGTATGTTGTAGGCGCCACACGTGCAGAGCGAATCGGTGAAGTGCGGAAGCTTGTGCCAAATCATTTCTTTTTAGTCCCCGGAGTTGGTGCTCAAGGTGGTTCATTAGAAGACGTCGTAAAATATGGATGGAATGATGATTGCGGATTGCTCGTCAATTCGTCAAGAGGAATTTTGTATGCTTCAAAAGGTGCGGATTTTGCTGAAAAAGCTAGGGCAGAAGCTGAGAAATTGCAGTTGGAAATGGCAAAGTTACTTTCTCAGAAGAGTTTTATAGAAGTTCTTTAAAGGTTTCGAAAGAATTTAAGAAAAGTGCGGCAAAATCGAATAAAAAAAATGCCTTCCACAAAAATGAAAGGCAAACTCGTTATTTTAAATGAGATAAATTAAGCTTCTTCGACTTCTTTCTCGTCTTTGTCTTCAAAGATTCTTTTAGGTTGTAATTGCTGCAAAACTCCTAACGTCACCCAATATGGTAAGATAAAGGCCATTAGAAATACAGGCATCCAAAATGCCATTCCACCGAAAAAAAGAAACGCTGCTAATCCTAAAAAACTCATCAGATGTATTATTTTTGTGACTTATTACGGTATAAAATTAGTAAATATTTCTCATACATAACATAAAATGGAATTCAGAATTGAAAAAGATACGATGGGTGAGGTGAAAGTACCTTTAAATCGTTACTGGGGAGCCCAAACAGAGCGTTCAAGAAACAATTTTAAAATCGGTCCGGAAGGTTCTATGCCCACAGAAATTGTACATGCTTTTGCTTATTTGAAAAAGGCTGCGGCACATGCCAACTGCGAGCTCGGCGTGCTTTCAGAAGAAAAGAGAGATCTGATTTCTAAAGTTTGTGATGAAATCTTAACAGGGCAACACGACGCTGAATTCCCTTTGGTAATTTGGCAAACTGGTTCAGGTACGCAATCCAATATGAATTGCAATGAAGTAGTGGCAAATCGCGCGCATGTCTTGAACGGTGGAAGTTTGACGGATGAAGAAAAAGTCTTGAATCCCAATGATGACGTGAATAAATCACAATCTTCTAATGATACTTATCCTACAGCAATGCACATTGCGGCATACAAAATGGCTATTGACGTTACTTTGCCAGGAATAAAAACCTTACGTGATGCTTTACAAGTCAAAGTTGAAGCGTTTAGCGGAATTGTAAAAACCGGTCGCACACATATGATGGACGCAACACCATTGACTTTGGGGCAAGAGTTTAGTGCTTATGTTGCACAATTGGATTATTCTGCAAGAGCAATTAACAATGCACTAGAAGTCGTTAGTGAATTGGCTCTGGGCGGAACAGCAGTTGGTACAGGTTTGAACACACCAAAAGGATATGATGTGCTTGTAGCCAAGAAAATCGCTGAATTCACAGGCTTGCCTTTTAAAACGGCAAAAAACAAATTTGAAGCACTAGCAGCGCACGATGCGATGGTAGAATTGTCAGGAGCATTGAAAAGAGCCGCAGTTTCTTTGATGAAAATCGGAAATGACGTTCGTATCTTGTCGTCTGGACCACGTTGTGGAATTGGTGAAATTATCATTCCAGATAATGAGCCTGGATCGTCAATTATGCCTGGAAAAGTTAATCCAACGCAACCAGAAGCTTTGACCATGGTTTGCGCGCAGGTTATGGGCAACGATGTAACGGTTTCGATTGCGGGTTCAAACGGACATTTTGAGTT
>JBDNIA010000357.1:0-2962 GCA_041688525.1 Crocinitomicaceae bacterium
AACGGGTTACGAAGAGGCGGGGTGTCAAGGTTTAATGGCGGGATGTAATGCTGCTTTGAAAGTTTTAGAGAAAGATCCTTTTATTTTGGGTAGGGATCAAGCGTACATTGGTGTTTTAATTGATGATTTAATAACAAAGGGAACGCAAGAGCCTTATCGCATGTTTACGAGTCGGGCGGAGTATCGACTATTGTTACGACAGGATAATGCGGATGTTCGCCTGACACCAATAGCTCATGCTTTAGATATGGTGTGTAATGAAGCTTTAGACAAGGTTAATATGAAGGTGAAAGGAACAAAAGAAATGATTGGTTTTCTAAGAAGTGAGGGCATTCCTCCTGAGATAGCGAACCCAATTTTGTTGCTAAAGGACAGTGCCCCGATAAATCAGCAGGTTAAGTTGAGTCAATTATTAACGCGGCCTCATGTTTCAATGGAAGATATGTTTGAGATGAGTGCGGGTGTAAAAGAAAAGGCAATTGTTTTAAATGAAGCGCATGCCGATTCTGTTCAGCAAGCTGAGATACTTGTGAAGTATGAAGGATATTTAGAAAGAGAACAAGAAATGGCGGATAAGCAGAATCGCCTAGAGAATGTTTTTATTCCAGAACATTTCGAATACATAAATATGAATAGTATGAGTTTAGAGTCGCGAGAGAAATTGACAAAAGTTCGTCCAGCGACAATAGGTCAAGCAAGCAGAATCAGTGGCGTGTCACCCAGTGATATTTCAGTGATTTTAATTCATTTGGGCCGCTAGTTTCACGTGAAACAGTAGGAGAGGAAAAGAGAACGTGTTTTTATCCCCTTTAAGAGGTTTTTTCTGTGTTAATAAGGATTTACTAAGCGTTCAATTGAGATGGACTTTTAAACAGGACGTTTTAAATAGTTAATGTGTACCTTCAATAAAAGAAGCTTAAGTAACTTAAAAAAAGGACTTTGATATATTAATTTATACTTTAGGGTCTATCCAATCGCCATTATTCCGAATAAGATTGACTAAGGCTTCTACTGCTTCGCTTTCAGGAATATTTTTTCCAACAACAGTTTTCTCTTTGTACAGATTTATTTTCCCTGGACCCGTACCCACATAACCGTAATCTGCATCTGCCATTTCGCCAGGACCATTTACAATGCAACCCATGATTCCAATTTTTAGGCCTTTTAGATGTGAGGTGCGTTTTCTAATTTTTGCTGTAGTTTCTTGAAGATCGAAAAGCGTTCTTCCGCAAGACGGGCAAGAAATATATTCTGTTTTTGAAATGCGTGTTCTCGTGGCTTGAAGAATACCGAAGGAAGTGGTATTTATGGTTTTAATAGATTGGTCGCTTTTAATCCAGATTCCGTCGCCAAAACCATCAATAAGTATGCTTCCTGTGTCACTTGCGCTATATAACTGAAATGTTTCCTCGTCAGCGATTTTGTATGTTCCACTAAGGATAGTCGGGTTATTTATATTTTTATTCGCAAGCTGATTTATAATTTTGCGAAAAACCTGCGTTTTGTTAGAATATTGAGTTGATAAAATGAGGATTGCATTTGGGTGATTAAGTAACTCATCGCTTACTGAGAACTCGTTTTTAGGAGAATAGAAATAAATGCCATCAGTCGAAATAAGTTGATCACTCAGCGGGTAGTATCCCGATTTGTTCTGGTATTTATCAAGCCAAACATCGTAATCAACTACAATTCCAAGGGTTCCGGGCACTTCAAAGTCCAGTGTGTTCTTGCCAATATAGACGTAATCTGCGGCTTGATCCATCAGGTTCCATTTGTCTAACTCTATAGAGTAGGTATAACCAAAGCCAAAGAAATTCGCCGGCTTGATTTCTGTCTTGTGACTTAGGTCTGCAAATACAATTGGAACATGTGATCCTCCGATATTATGGTGTTCAGCACCATGGTGTTTCTCGTAAAAATAAGGAGAATAAGTTAGAGGTTCATTGTAAGGAATGTCAAGTACATTCTCTTGGTTAATGAATTTCTCTGCTAATTTTCGGGCTACTGGGATTTCAAACTCGGGTTCTTCCGTTAGTGAAACACGTATTGTGTCGCCTAGCCCATCTTCTAATAAGGCACCAATACCTACTGCTGACTTTATTCGGCCATCCTCACCATCGCCTGCTTCTGTTACGCCTAAATGTAAAGGATAACACTTCCCGTTTTCCAACATGGTGGCGGCGAGTAGACGATAAGCTTGTACCATGACAACCGTATTACTGGCTTTCATAGAAATAACTAAGTTGTAGTACTCATGTTTTTCGCAGATACGAATAAATTCCATTGCAGACTCAACCATGCCAAGAGGAGTGTCTCCGTATCTTGAAAGAATTCTGTCAGATAGAGAGCCATGATTTGTGCCGATACGCATGGCGGTGTTTTTATTTTTACACAAAAGCACCAATGGTGTAAATTTTTCTTCAATGCGTTCAAGTTCGTCTTGATAGGTATCTGCTGTATATTCAATGTTTTCAAATTTCTTCTTGTCAGCGTAATTACCCGGATTTACACGAACCTTTTCAACGATTTCAGCAGCAATCTCAGCAGCGTTTGGAGTGAAGTGAATGTCGGCGACGAGTGGAGCAGAATAGCCAAGTGCGTGAAGACCATCTTTTATGTTTTTTAAATTGTACGCTTCATTTTTACTGGGTGCGGTTAAACGAACCAACTCGCAACCCGCCTCAATCATTCGGATTGATTGCTCGATTGATTTTTCAGTATCCATTGTATCCGTAGTTGTCATAGACTGCAAACGAATAGGAAAGTCACCACCCATTTCAAGATTACCAATTGTTACAACGCTCGTGCGTAATCGTTTTCGTGCGTATGGGTTATTGCAATATGGTCTGATGGTCTCGTTATTCATATGAAAATACAATTGATTAGCACAAAGTTATCCCTTTCCAGAACTTATCCGAGAAAATTTCGTATTTCTCCTTAGTTAAAGTAAAAACACAGTAAA
>JBDNIA010000007.1:0-2410 GCA_041688525.1 Crocinitomicaceae bacterium
CGGCTATATCTGTATTTGCATCTCTATGAATGGTGCATAAAATGTATTGATTTTCAATCAAACACAAATCACTTAATATAGTCGACTTCTCGTCTGAAAGTTTTGAAAAATGCAAACTATTGTCATACATAACATCACCACAATGGACAACTAAAGGTTTGTCTGCGCTTATTTTATCCGCGATTTCGAGCGAAAAACCTTCATTTTGCAAATTTTTCAAGCCAGTTTTTGTTGGCGTAAAAAGCATGGTAGACATATGATCACACGCAATACGGTTTACTTCTTCAGGCATTCGTTTGTTAAAACTGCGCAAACCAGCCTCTACATGAATGATGGGAATTTGAATCTTTGTCGCAGCCAAGGCGCCTGCAATGGTTGAATTGGTGTCGCCGTAAACTAGGACTGCAGCTGGCTTCTCGTCTAGAAAAATATTTTCTAAGCCTTCTAACATTTTGGCTGTTTGCAAACCGTGAGTACCCGACCCGACATTTAAATTATATTTCGGTTTTGGAATGCCCATTTCTTTGAAGAAAATATCTGACATGTTTTCATCGTAATGTTGGCCAGTATGTACAACGATTTCCTCAATTTCATTCCGAAAAGTAGTGCTTACTGCTCTAGATATTGCCGATGATTTTATGATTTGTGGTCTTGCTCCAACAATTGTTATAATTTTTCTCATTCTAAAAAGCAATATTTTTATCTGCGAGGCTAAGATAACCATTATCAGTAAATATGAGGTGATCGAGCACTTCTATTCCAATCATGTCACCGAAGCCTTTTAAACTTTTCGTTAATTTGATATCTTGCTGACTAGCCTCCAAATTTCCACTTGGATGATTATGTGCTAAAATAATTGCTGAAGCTTGGTGCAGCAAAGCCGTTTTGAAAATAATTTTCCCATCGGCTATTGTTCCAGACACGCCTCCTTTTGAAACCTGTTCGTAGCGAAGAACTTGATTACTTCTATCCAATAAAACAATATAAAATTCTTCATGTTGTAAATCCTGAAACACATGTTGAAGCAATTGATAAACATCTTCTGATGCTTTTATTTTTACTTTTTCGATTCTGTAGGCTTCTTTCCTGCGCCGCCCGAGCTCTAATGCAGCCATCAAGGAAACTGCTTTTGCCTCACCCATTCCTTTGAAAATGGTTAACTCTTTTACCCCAGATTTACCCAACTGGTGTAAATCGTTTTGATGGGCCTTTAAAATTTCTTGCGCCAATTCTACTGCAGATTTATTTCGGGAACCTGTACCCAACAAAATGGCGATAATTTCAGAATCTGAAAGTGCATTTTTACCTTTGAGCAACATCTTTTCTCGAGGTCTATCGTCCTCTGCCCAACATTTTATAGTAGTATTCAACTCCATAGTTATTGATTTGTATTAATCCTAATATACGAAAATATAACACTAAAAAATAGCCTTAAAAATTATTATCTACTTGTGTTTTCAAATAATCGTAACATTACTAAATCAAAACACGTAGGATTTCATTTACTTCTGGAGTGGCCCAATTCTTGAGAATAGCAGATAGTTAGGCTTTTTTTTAAATTATAACCTTATTTTTGTTGTCGTTTTGTTAACGAATATTGAATATGCTAAAATATACATTTATTGCTGTTTTACTAGGATTTGCGACTGTGGCTTGTAGTCAAAAAATACCTGTTGATGATATTATCCAAAAAAAAGTAGCCGAAAAAATCGTTTATAAACAAGAGGGTTTTAATCTCGAAGATTTCTTGACTGAAAATCCATATTTGGCGAAAAAAGTAAATGAAATATACGAAACAATAGATGACACAGCGCGTGTTGCGCAAGTCATAATGCCCGCCATTGGCAAGTATGGTGATGAAGAATTGATAATCACCAATTTGGTGTCGTCTCGAAAAATTGGTGGATTATTGTTGTTAAATGGCTCAAAAGACCAGTGTATTTCTTGGGTTGGTAAATTCAACGAAATTAACGGCAAAAATGGTGCTCTGCCTTTTTTATATAGCGCAGATGCAGAACCGACTTTATTCAACCGCAAAATACCCGGAACAGCAATCGTAAAAAAAGCGAATGAGATTACGTCTATTGACGAAGTAAATTCTACTGCCAAAATAATCTCCAAAGAGTTGAAAGAAATTGGCATCAATTATAACTTTTCCCCTGTTGTCGATATGTCGAAAAACTCTACTGTAGGATATCGAGGATTTGGAAAAGATCCTACAAATATTATTCCTTGGTCAGCAGCTTTCATCCGTACTTCTCAAAATATGGAAGTTGTGACAACAGCTAAGCATTTCCCCGGTCACGGCTTAGTTTCTGGAGATACACACAAGGCATTGCAAGTTATTGATGGCGAATTAAAAGAGTTATTTATTTATCCTAAATTGATTGAGAACGGGGTATTATCAATA
>JBDNIA010000358.1:0-2768 GCA_041688525.1 Crocinitomicaceae bacterium
TAAGCGCTTATCCTGAGGGTGAAATTCGTGAGGTACACGGTTTTTGTTTGGGTGAAGATTGTTTCGCAGGAACAGGAATGACTTTGAATCCACTTCAGTTTTCTAAGAAATTTTATAAATACGATCCAAGAGAAGATTTATGGTCAACAATTGACGATTTCCCTGGGGAAGCAAGAGGTTATGTAGGTGTTGAGAAAATTGGAAAATACGGAATTGTTGGAGGAGGATGGGGCAATCAAAATGTTTTCTATAAAGATTTTTATCAATTTTCCTTGAATGGTAAATGGACAGTTTTACCAGATTTCCCTTTACAAGGCTGGCGGGGAATATCTAGTTTTAGCATAAATAAAACTGCCTATTTTACAAGCGGATTGTACGAAGACTTATCTCGAACTAGTGATCTGTTTCAGTTAAATATTCAGTTGAATGATGAGCTTATTATTTACCCTAACCCATCTGAAGATTTTTCAATTTTGTATTCTACTTACCAAGGGAGAATAGATATTTTTGATTTAAAAGGGAACAAAGTCGATGAATTAAATACCAATGAAAATGGATTCAACCGCTTGCCAAAATTGTCTATCGGCGAATATCTAGTCCGTTTATCTGATGGATCATTCAAAAAAACGTTGAGGTGGATAATTCGTTAACCAAGGTTCAACATAATCTTTTGTTTATTGTTGCTTATTTCATTTTTTACCTAAAATTTGTATATTGAGAAACAAAATAAGTCATAAATGAAAGAGTATTGGAATGATTTGAGTTCGGCTCAAAAAACCAAATTGGTATTAAAAATAATCCTCGGACTTCTCGCCGTGATTTTTGCAGTTCGAAATTGGGAGATGACAGAAGTTGTTCTCGTCTTTTTCAAGATGAAACTGCCGCTGACAATAATAATTATACTGTGCGTGTTTATTGGATTTGCTCTAGCGTCAATTTTCGATTATCGGAAATTTAGACTGAAGAACAAGGAAATTGATGAGTTAAAAACCAAGATCACAAATTTTGAGATTTCTAGAAATTTAGAGGATGGTAAAAAACGGACTCCTCTTTAATGGTCTGTTTCATTTCTTTTTAACGAGTCAAAGTTTTTAAAATGCGCTTCTTTTGAAGAATGAATAAAAAGGAAGTCGCCGGCTTCCTTTTGTGGTATTTGGTCTTTTACTAACTTAAAATTAACAATCCCGTATTGCACGTATCCCAATGTTTGAAAGAAAGGTGTTAGATTACCAATATTCTCTTCGCTAAGTTCAATTTGCACTGTTGGTTTTTGTTCCGCAAGTACTTCCCCCAACTCTTGAAAAACTACCCATTCAAAGCCTTCAATGTCACACTTTATATAATCAATTCTACTAAAAGATTGAAAGAGTTTTTTTGTGCCTGTAATTTTCACATCGACTTCAACGCCTTCACCTATTTCTTCACCTTCAGCAATAACATGGGGTAATCCCGTTCGCAAAACACCATTATCTTTTGGTAAAACCATTTTGGTAAAACCATCTTCTTTACCAAGTGCAGTATTTATTATCATTACTTGTGGGAATGTTTTTAGATTTCTCGATAGTATGGCGTAAAATGCTGGAATCGGCTCAATGCACGTTAATTTGCCTTGCGGAGTCAAACGGGCAAAAGTTTTCGCGAAATAGCCCAAATTAGCGCCTATATCTACTACATAGTCTGTTGGTTTAATCCAGTTTTTAATGGCATAGTGGTATTTGAAAGAAGTTTTATTTTTTAGAAAGCCAAATGAATACAAGAAATAAAAACCATTGTGTAAGAGTTGTAGAAAGGTATTTTCGGGTAAAATTTTGTACGCAATTTTCCTAAGTATGCCAGTCATATTCAATTCATTTGTGCGAATTTAGCCAATACAAACTTATTTCCTCAATTTTCCTATAAATCCTTTTAAAAGTCTTTGAAAATTTCGACCTTTACATATCGGTAAAGCACTACGCGTGTATTTTGGCCGAAGTTCGTTTTACGAATGCCCATGCAGCTTATTTGAAGCTTAACAATTTTGACATTAAGGGGCGTCTCAGGTTATCAATGGCGGGCCACAAGCGATTCGTCGTAAAGGAATTTCCTTTCAGTGGATTACAAAGATTTTCGGCAACCCTAAACCTGTTTTCTGAGGTTTCAGAAATCCCACTGCATGGGTTTTTTTATAAATTTTCTTATGATACAATACAATACAGATCGTGATGAAGAGGCAATGGAAAAGTTGCGTCCTGAACTTTATTTGGAAAAATTTGATACTTCCCGAGAATTAGAAAATTTTCAAAATGAAACCTTGCGCCCAATATTAAAATTACAACACAATTTACTTGTCGATTTACTATTACAACAAAGAAACGTTGACGCTACAATTAGGAACAATGTTAACCGCGGTATTTTAGAATCGCAGTTAAAAGCTTTCATAAGTCAACCGCATTTGAGAGATATTCTTCTTGGAATAATTATTGGTCAATTTACGAGAAATGAATTGAAAGTATATGGGGCATTTAGCAAAGAAGTCAACAAAAGAATAATTCAAATGGTGTTGCAACGATTCATGGATTCTATTTAACAAAAAAGGCTGTTTAAATGAACAGCCTTGGTAAATATTGAGTTTGTATTAATTTACAATTTTATCGTATTCCATTTTAAATTCATCATCACCTTCAAACCAAGGCGCAACTTTATTAAGCAATTCTCTTGCTTTGTCGACTTGTCGACTTGAAACATAACATTCTGCAGTTTGAATCACTCCTTGTTTGAAAATCAAAACA
>JBDNIA010000359.1:0-7552 GCA_041688525.1 Crocinitomicaceae bacterium
AGGCATCACCGCGAACTCCAAATCCGCTATTTTCCGTTCAAATCGGAACGGACTTGCAGGGTACATTTTATCAAACTCTTCTATTTTTGCCATGAGATCAAGCAACGACAATGTACATGTGACCCGAAAGGCTAGGGAACAGATTGCAACCCTGTTTTATGTAGGTTCGACTCCTATCATGTACTCCAATCATATGCCACGGTAGACTACTGTGGCGCCACACATGGAAAGTAATGCAGCGGGGTTGGTCCTGCGACCAGCCTTGAAAACTGGGTTCTCTTAACAGGGATGGGGTTCGACTCCTCTGCTTTCCGCCAAATATACCTATGTAGCTTAATGGTCAAGCAATCGGCTGATAACCGATCGATAATGGTTCGATTCCATACTTAGGTACCAATTTTGCCCTTGTATCCTTAATGGTAGAGGTTCGCTCTTGTAAGGCGAGTGCGGTGGTTCGATTCCATCCTGGGGCACCAAATAGCTTTCCAGAATATATAATTTTATCTCGACGAGTGTAAGATCAGTACAAATAGAGTATTGTGTCGGAATATAGCTCAGTCAGTTCAGAGCGCCCGGTTTGGGACCGGGAGGCCCAAGGTTAGAATCCTTGTATTCCGACAGAAGACTTTGTATAATTTTTTCAGGATTGCCATACAGGATGGGTATGAGCTTCTCGACCTGTGACATTTTATAAGCATCGAATTTCATAGCAGTAGGATTTTTAGGATCAAGATATAAGTCAAAAATGGGAAGATAAAAGTCTGGATAGTACAATCGCTCTTTCTGAGTCGATTCATCGTACCACTTGATATATAATGGCCTTTCCCAGACTATGTTGTTTTCGTCAAGCCACAATGCTAAATTATTTTCCCAGGTGGATTCGAGCAGTACTGTTTTATTTTGATGCTTATTAAAATAATAAAATAATTTTCGTCGACCGTTTGTATATGTTCGATTTCCTACCGATAAATGCGTTTTACATTCAACAGCACCGCAAGATTTTCTGGGGCTGGACCAGGTTTTAGTATAAAATAATTTGTTACAACAACCACACGTATTCCATTGTATCTTAGAGAATTTATTAAGATAAGTTTGGGCAGGTTGATTAATTCGTTTTATTCCTGCCAATGCCCTACTTGTTTTATCTCGAGATTCTTGGGAACGAGGCGCTCTTTTACTATTATTATATATTGCAGAGCAGGAACTTGAACAGAATTTATTACGTTTTAAATTGTAATCGATAGGGGTATTACAGTTAGCACAGCATATTGGAGATAGTGAATAAGCATCAATTCTGGCTTGCTTGTTCTTTTGTGATGCTACCGCTGCTAGTTCTCTAGCAGATAAGATATTTTTTAAGTGATCACCTGACTTGTAGTATTCGGTAGTTTTCATATAGTATTTAGTCTGACTTATGCAAGTCGAACTAATAAAATAAGTTTTTGTGTGGTGAGCTAGTCTGGTGATTTCAGCGCAACCCTGAAGAGGTTGAGAACTAGGTTCGATTCCTAGACCACGCACCAAATAATAGTAACCATTGAAGTAGGTTCGAGTCCTTCATGGGAGACCAATTTATAAAGAAAGGAAATGTTATGTCTTATTATCACGGGACTAATTATGCTAAGATAGAAGACATGATAGGTAAGGTATTCACTTCTGTAAAGAATGTAGATGACGAATCTCTAGTGTTTGAAAACGACACAGAGCGTTATGTATTTTATCACTCGCAAGACTGTTGCGAGAGTGTTCAGATTGAAGATGTTACAGGTGACCTGAGTGATCTAGAAGGAGTGCCCCTGCTACGTGCAGAAGAATCAACTAACTTGTTCGACATAATCAAGAACATAGAAAAAGAGTTCGAAGAATCAGGTACTTGGACATTTTACAAGTTTGCAACTCGCAAGGGTTATGTGGACGTAAGATGGCTAGGTGAAAGCAATGGGTACTACAGCGAAAGCGTAGACCTAAGATACGAAACAATTTAAAAAGGAGACAATATGTCAATGTACAACATGCTATTTGGTATGAACCCAGACTCAGACAAGCTATTGTCTCTGTTAGGCAGGACAGCAGGTGACTTTGGTCGATTTCGTAGTGTATTCGTTGAAGACGGTTTTATTGTTGTTCACACACGTAATGGTGGCGGCAACCGTGAAGACTATGAAGATGTATTTGATGAAATGTCAACTCATCCTTGGTACTCACATGATGCAGACGATGACTTTGACTGCACATACGCTAACATCTACTTTAAAGTTCCAGAAGATAAGTTTGCTACATACGTAGCACTTTTGGAACCAGGGGCGAACCCTAAGGATCAGTGGGAAGAATTGTTTAAAGTGTTAGAAGTTAAGTAAAAAACAGACCCCGCCTTACAAGTTGTGCGTTATCAACTTGTACTAATTCAACAAAGGAAATGACATGAAACGAGGTAAACTCTAGTGTCAATCTAGATCCCGTAATTGGTCTGGGTTGGCACAGTAAAGAAAAGTAATTTACAACCAACCCTCACAAGCATTAAGGTGATGCACTCGGCTCTTAACCGAAAGAACGCGGATCATTACCGCGGTGTGGGACCATACGGGATTCATAGTTAAACGGCTATAACATCAGGCTTTTACCCTGTAAATTCTCGGTTCGAATCCGAGTGGATCCACCATTTTATAGCAAGTAGTACTTGACACTAAGTCAAAACAGTGCTATAATATACACATGTTAAGAAATTAACACATGTTCTTTAAAAATTTACATATGGATTTTCCATATAAAAACATATTTCAGGTTGGACAGTGTTCGCGGCACTGTTATTTGGGATGTCAAATCAGCGTTTGTTCACTGAGGGGTAACATCTAAGATACGGAGTATGTTTCTATATGGTAACCAAGACTTGGAGAAACAAAACGAAAATTTAGTTCGCAGGACTGTGTGTACAGCAGAGCATCAGGCAAACTAAAAAGCTCATCGTTCCTTCTAACGCAGAGGGGTTGTATAAGGTTCGAATCCTTATGTTGGTTGCTATATTGAAACACATTCAAAGGCTTTGCGCAAGCCGATGTAGCGGATTACAGCTGGGTGATATGCTCGGTGGGCAGGTTCAATTCCTGCGGAATGTGTTTCAATAAGGTATATCATTTGTTGATCAGTCATACACGGGACTGGAGGGATCACACCAAGGCTCGGAACCTCGGGGATCAACAACACACCATCACAAAGGACTCTGCAGGGTCTAGGCGTGGTCGCAGTCGTGTCGCAGGCAGACTTTACGGTTCGATTCCGTGTGATGTTGGATATGCCATATTGAAGTGCATTGGAGAGTGGGCTAGCGTATATTCTACCATGAGAACGGGTATAGGTGAATTGGTTCAATTCCAAAGTCTAGTGTGTTTCAATATGGTAAAAAAATTAAGGCGCCATGCCTAGTTCAAGCATCCCTAGTTTGATCTGGCACACTTCGGCGAATGGGGGAAACTTCATTGTAAATAAAATACAAAAGGTCAAGCGATTTGTATTTTTCCTGATTCACGCGAGCAGGACCGTCGTCCTAGGCTGTACATAAAAACTACACAAAGACAATATGTAACCACTTTAGGGAGTGGGGCCATATTGAAATATATCGCACAGGTTTTTGCGGATACCGGACTGTCCAACACAATTCAGCAGTATATTTCAATATGGTAGCAAGGAGTAATTTACCTTGAATCAGATTGGGGAGTAATTACCTCAAGAACTCGTAGTGGTCTAACAGACAAGACAGAGCCAATATTCGGCTTGTATGTTGGTTGCAAAATCCAACCTACAATGAGTTTACATATTAAAACATACTAGCATATAGTAACGAGCCTGTTTAGCGGCAGGTGTTATGGGTTACCAATATGTCATTACTCCGGAGAGAGCTAGCAAGGCGGTTCGACTCCGTAGTGTGTTTCAATATGGTCAGATATCTTAAGAGGAAGAGAGCATCTCTCATAAGGATGAAAGTGGAGCTTCGAGTGCTCTTCTGACCGCCAAGTTTTATCCATGTGTTTAGCGGGGCCGTATACACCCTTGCCAATGTTAGTAACGTACTATGCGATGAGTACCACATGGGCCAGTTTTGTTAGAGTGTTGGCAAGAGAAGTCACGCTACAAAAGTTTCTTCGAAGGACTGATGTAGTAGAAGGTTAATGGGTTCAATTCCCACACAGGCACGGAGTGTCTGCTGGCAAATGGTGCTGTACTGGACCCAATCCCAAGCAACGTACCGAATGCCGTCCGGACATGTATAATCGGATGAATGGTGGCAATAAAGTGGTGCCGCTACTTTAACAAATTTATTATAGGGGGTAAATCGATAAGAGCAGATACTGGTCTTTGAAACCAGGTGAGATGGAGCGTTACCATCACCCCCTGCCAACATGCTCTTATAGTTTAATGGCAGAACACTGTCTTGGTATGACAGGAACCGTAGTTCGATTCTACGTTAGAGCACCATATTAGAGCATCGAGTGAGACGGCATTGGTGCGCCGAAACTTCGTCATAGATACGGCAAGGCGTCACGTATCTGGAGTATCTCGTTATTGATTCGAGTCCAGTATGCTCTAATATGGTTTCACCGGTCCTTAACTCAGATGGATAGAGTGCCTGCCTTCGAAGCAGGAAGTCGTCAGTTCGATTCTGGCAGGGCCGACCAAATTTAAAAAGGACAGCATCATGAAGATAATTACTTTTAAAAATAAGTTTAATAATGAACGAGTAGTGTGTAACAACACCAAAGCTATTCAAGTAATCGACGGAATTGAATATTTATTGGTCAGTAAGACCGTACAAGATAGAAAATTTCTAATGCGTAAAGATGCACTGGAAAGAGTTAAAGAATAATAGGCCCGCATCGTATAATGGATTATACACTACGCTACGAACGTAGAAATGGAAGTTCGATTCTTTCTGTGGGTACCAATCAATGGTAAGAGTAGTGTAGTGTTAGCACGACTGTCTGTGAAACAGTAAGCCAGGGTTAGATTCCCGCTTTTACCCCAAGTATAGTTCCTTAGTTCAATGGTAGAACACTGATTTGACTTGTCAGATACAAAAGTTCGATTCTTTTAGGAACTACCATATATAAAAACACATTCTAAATACCGTTATATCACTATAGGTACATAGTACTTATAAAGCGGACATTCGAGTGATAGTAGTGTGTTTTTATATATGCCCCTGTAGCCCAATTGGTATGAGGCGTCTCTCTCAAAAGGAGAATCGTGACAGTTCGAATCTGTCCAGGGGTACCATATGCGACTGTGGCGTAATTGGTAGCCGCAATTGACTTAAAATCAATCGAGTTTCTCGTACCGGTTCGAGTCCGGTCAGTCGCACCAATAGTTTCTCTGGCATTCGTATAGTGGACAATACAGGGAGCTTCTACCTCCTAAACGTGGGTTCGATTCCTGCATGCCGGACCAGAAATATTTTAAAAATAGTTCACAAAACAGTTGACAATATCAACAATACACTATATAATAGTTACATGCTGAGCAATTAGCAATGTTCATTAAAAATTTAAAGTTAGTATTTTGCGCAAGTGGTGGAATGGTATACACGTTGGTCTTAGAAGCCAATGCCGAAAGGATTGAGAGTTCGAGTCTCTCCTTGCGCACCATTAATTGAAAGCATTGACAGGTACTGTTTAAGGACGCTTAGACTCATGAGGAATAGGGCCATCTTACTCCTCTGACATAACTGTGGCAATGGCTTAGGAGCTGGTAGCCTAGCACTCCGAAATTTGCTAAGTCCCATAGGGCTATAGTGCTTTCAATTAATGGGCTTTATACTAAAGCACATTTGGCCTAGACATAGTACTAGGCAGTAAGGACAGTACACCACCGTAGTGAAAAGTATCAAGTGTGTTTCAATATAATTTAAAAAGGTAGATAACATGGCAAAAACTCTAAGTCGCGGTCCTGATGTTGACACTGAAAAATGTGTGGCAGTAATGGGTAATAAGTATGATCTAGTGTTGGCAGCAAGTGTCAGAGCTAGAGAAATTGCTCGCAAAAATAGAGAAAATCCTACGTATGTTGCAGGAACTGTATCTGCACTGTTAGAAATTCAAGAAGGCAAGATTGGCCGTGAATATCTAATGAAAGTTAGGTAACGAATATAATGCCTCGGTAGTTTAATGGTAGAACGTCACTTTTACATGGTGAATACGGGAGTTCAATTCTCCAACGAGGTACCAGAAATAAAGGAAGCGTGGCTGAGTGGCCGAAGGCAGCTCCTTGCTAAGGAGTCGGGTGTGTAAAAAGCGCCCCGTGGGTTCAAATCCCACCGCTTCCTCCAAAGTTATAACACAAGGATATTAAAATGAAATCAGGACCAAATTATCGTATGAGTAGCATGACAAAAACAAGTCTTGCACTAGGCAAATATAAAAATGCTGAACAAAAAGCTGCATGGAAACGTGCTATGGTCGATGCAGAGGTAAGTGCCGCAGTCCAACCAAAGCGTGAGAATCGCCAATCGGGTCCACAAGGTAAGTAAAATGGGTCACGGCGGTAAAGGATCTAAGGCTAGGCCGTTCAGTGTTAGCCAAGAAGAATTTGCTAATAGCTTTGATCTTATTTTTAGGAAGAAAGATAAAATGCAAGTACGTGTAAAAGAAGATGCAAAAGAGTTTGGTAATTGTGGGTGTGGTCGTAGTCCAACTGGTAAGTGTATCGGGTGGCACGGACTAAGTGAACAACAATTTAAAGAAAAACTCGAAGAGTATATCTTCAACGAAGGTAAGTAAAGTATTGGGGGTTTGATGTAATGGTAGCCTGGGACCTTTGCAAGGTCTTCGTAAGAGTTCGATTCTCTTAACCTCCACCACAGCCAAACATCAACGTATAAGGCGAAGAATAAAGGAAGTGGCAGAGAAATTAGACGCAAAATAAGCCCTGCTAGTTAAATGGTATAATTCCTGTTTTGTAATCAGGCGTCGGCAGTCCGATTCTGTCGCGGGGCACCAATTTTATTCCCTTGTAGCTCAGTTGGTAGAGCAAAGCACTGTTAATGCTTGGGTCACTCGTTCGAGCCGAGTCAAGGGAGCCAAGAGCAGAAGATAGGTTACGTTATCGGTATGAGCTGCAAGGTACCTAGGTAAATCCTTGGGCAAGCTATGGTACAAACACAACGTAACAGGAGAGCAGTGATCTGCTTCATAGGGGATACCTCAAAGATGTTCTCCACCAATTTAGCCAAAAGGCGTTGACATTCTCCGTATAGAATGTTATAATAGTTTTGTTGGGACAGCAATGTCGCAACCGGTGATGTGAAAGGTAGATGAGAATAGACACAGTTATCGCTTCATGCGATTCCAAAACTTACAGTCTGAAAAACTGATCGTACTTGTGTGCTCCGATTATTAAATTTTGTTATTTGCTGATCGGAAATATAAAGTCTCTGTGCCTTGTGTATTGTACGTTGATTAGAGTTTTCGAAAGAAACTCGTTTGTCAATTGTTTAGTCTATGACTTGACCTTTCACTGACCCGTCATTTTAAAAAAGGCATACAATGAATATTACCCTAAGAAA
>JBDNIA010000360.1:0-1900 GCA_041688525.1 Crocinitomicaceae bacterium
GCTTCGACAAAAATTCATTTTTCAGCGGATTACGACGAAGAATAAGATATGAGCATAAAAAAAAAGATAGTACAGATTAGTTCTAGTCTATTTCCAAGCGCATTTTCAAATTTTGCTTACAAGAAACTTACGACTCCACAAAGTCACAAGCTAAAGCAAAATGACATTGTAAATCTAGATTCTTCAACAAAAAGTAGGTTTAACTTTAAGTCTGCTGAAATACAAGTTTACCAATGGATAAAAGGGGACAATCCGCCCGTTCTTTTGGTTCACGGCTGGGAAGGTCAAGCCGGTAATTTTTCAAGTATTATTAGCCGCTTATTAGCCGAAAACCTATCTGTTGTAACTTTTGATGGGCCGTCTCACGGGCTTAGCAGCAAAAATAGTGGCACCAGTCTTTTTGAATTTGCAGAAGTTGTAGGAGTAATACTCGAAAAATACGGCGTTAAAAGCGTTATTAGTCACAGTTTTGGGGGAGTTGCAACCATGTATTCTTTAGCGCAAAACCCATCTTTGGCCATTGATAAATATATTACTTACTACGCCGAATAAATTCCTTGACCGCATAGAAACAGTAGCTGAAGAAGTTGGCATTTCAAAACGGGTGAAAGAGAGGTTAATTAATCGTTTAGAAAGCGAATTAAAAATGGATCTTTCTAAAATTTCTGTAGCTGATTTATCAAGAAATGTAAACGTTAAAAGTGCCTTAATCCTCCATGATGAATTGGATAAAGTTATAAGCATCAATGAATCAAAAGCAGTTAACGATGTTTGGTCTATGTGTAATTTAGAAATTATACACGACACTGGACATTTTAAAATTTTAAACGCCGAGCTTGTTCACAATAGGATAATTTCATTTCTACAAGCTTAAATCTCCACTCCTACAAGACACATATCATCCGTTTGCTCTAAACTTCCTTTCCATTGATTAAAATATTCATAGTAAATAGATTTTTGCTCACACATTGGTTTTTTATGATTTTCGAGTATCAACTGCTTTAACTTTGCCGGTTTCATCTTCTTATGAAGTTCTCCCCCAAATTGATCTGTATAACCATCCGTATACATATAATTTCTATCGCCTTTTATAAGTTGTATTTCGATTTGAGAAAATGATTTATGAATGGTGGAACTACCAATTTCCTGTTTATCTCCTTTGTAATGTACTATTTCCCCATTTCTCACCAAGAACATGCTATTTTTAGCTGCCGAAAACTCTAATATATTTTTTCTCAGATTGAATACACCAATAGCGCAGTCCATACCGTCTCGAATATGAACATCTTCTTCACCGCTTTGAAATAATTTGACAAATTCATGGTGCAAATAATCTAGTGTAGTACTTGCACTATAAACGCCCTTATACGACAACGAGCTATTTAAAATACGCAGACCCAAGACACTAATTAAAGCTCCAGGCACGCCATGTCCAGTACAATCGCCGACGCAAATCAGCTGTAACTTATCTTTATTTCCCTTATTTCCATAATCGACATCTGCTCGCCAATAAAAATCCCCACTTACAATATCTTTCGCCTGCGTTAGTACAAATCCATCTATAAATCCTTCTATAAATTCAGATTCTTTTGGAATTATTATTTCTTGAATACTGCGCGCATAACTGAGAGATGAAAGAATTTTCTCGTTCTGCTCTTGAATTTCCAATTTATTTTGAACGACTTCATTTACTCGAATTTCAATTTCTTGAGCTAATTCAATACTCTCCGTATCTTTCATCGTATTGATTTTTATTAACGTATTGGTCGCTTTTTCTTTCATGCTTTTCAATTGCTGTATTACAGCGAGCGTTAACAATACAACTTCACCCGCTATTCCAATTTGTAAACTTGACGATGTTATTGCATTACTTGGTATCCAACCAAAATTATGAAAAACA
>JBDNIA010000361.1:0-4724 GCA_041688525.1 Crocinitomicaceae bacterium
ATACAAAATACTCTTTACCGCTTTCACTAAACGTTCTACATTTGGCAAAGCTTCTGCGATTAACGTTGGAGAGTATGCGAATGGCGTATCGGTTTGTGTAACTCGCATAACTGGCGCATCCAAATAATCAAAAGCGTATCGTTGTAAGTGATACGAAATTTCAGAAGAAATAGAAGCCAATGGCCAAGATTCTTCTAAAACTACACAACGGTTGGTTTTCTTAACAGATTCAACAATACAGCCGTAATCAAGAGGACGTATCGTTCTTAAATCGATAATTTCACAAGAGATTCCTTCTTTTTCTAAAGCCTCAGCAGCTTCGAAAGCCACTTTTATAATTTTGCCAAAAGTTACAATCGTAACATCTGTTCCTTTTCTTTTTATGTCAGCAACGCCAATTGGAATAATGTATTCTCCTTCTGGAATTTCACTTTTATCTCCGTACATTCTTTCAGACTCCAAGAAAACAACTGGATCATTATCACGAATTGCCGCTTTCAACAAGCCTTTTGCATCGTATGGATTAGAAGGTGTAATAACTTTCAATCCAGGAACGTGTGCGTAAAATGCTTCAAAACTTTGTGAGTGTGTAGCGCCTAATTGTCCCGCTGTACCATTTCCACCACGGAAAACGATTGGACAGTGATATTGACCACCAGACATTTGCATCATTTTCGCTGCACTGTTGATAATTTGATCAGCAGCAAGAATAGCAAAGTTCCACGTCATGAATTCAACGATAGGACGCAAACCATTCATGGAAGCTCCAACGGCAATTCCTGCAAATCCCAATTCGGCAATTGGTGTGTCAATGACTCTTTTCGCGCCAAATTCATCCAACATTCCTTGAGAAACTTTATAAGCTCCATTGTATTCAGCAACTTCTTCACCCATTAGGAATACGTTCTCATCTCGACGCATTTCTTCTGACATGGCTTCTCTAAGGGCTTCTCTGAATTGTACCGTTTTCATGCTTGTTTCTATTTAAGGCCAAATATAGGCGCGTCAAAATTAAAGTTTAGGACTTTAAGGTGCAAGCATTCACATGTATTTTTTATTCACAGCCGCTAGGTCGCTTCTCTTTGGGGGTTGGGTCGCCCTTTGGGCTTTGGGGTTGCTCTTGCGAACTTTGTCCGTTTGTTGAGAAGCACCCAACTGTAACACACACCACCAAAGCTTAGCGACCCAAAGCAACCCATCCTAAAGCGCTGCGACTGAACAGCCCTCTAAAAATGGCTCAATTTGCTAAGCGTGCATAATATTAACAGAATACTATTGTTTTATAAATGCAACTTTATCATCGAAAGATTGTTATTTTTACATTCTAATTTTACGATAAAAACAAACAAAATGAAGATATTGGTTTGTATCAGTAAAGCTCCTGATACCACTTCAAAAATCGCCTTCTCATCTGGGAATACTCAGTTTGATGAAAATGGTGTACAATTTATAGTGAATCCTTATGACGAATGGTACGCATTAGTTCGTGCCTTGGAGTTAAAGGAAGCAAATGGCGGAAACGTGACAATCATTACTGTTGGAAGTGCTGGAGATGATTCAATAATTCGCAAAGCCTTGGCAATTGGTGCTGATGATGCAGTTCGAATTGATGCTGAACCAACAGATGCGTATTACGCTGCAATGCAAATTGCAAACTATGCAAAAGAAAATAGCTTTGATATCGTTCTTACTGGAAAAGAAACCATTAATTACAATGGTTCTCAAGTCGCAGGAATGATCGCAGAAGCAATGGATTTACCCTTTGTTTCGTTGGCCGCAAAATTGGATATGACTGGCAACACTGCAACAATGGAACGCGAAGTTACAGGTGGTGTTCAAGTTGTCCAAGTTGACGTACCTTTTGTAGCATCTTGCGCTAAAGGAATGGCAGAACAAAGAATTCCAAACATGCGAGGAATTATGGCTGCCAGAACAAAACCTTTGACAGTTTTTGCTCCAGTAAATATTGATATGTTGACAGCATTTGTTTCATATGACACACCTGAAGCAAAGTCATCAGTGAAACTAATCGATCCAGAAAACATGGACGAACTAGTTAATTTGTTGCACAATGAAGCGAAAGTTATTTAGTTAAGACAACAGATTTTTAGACATTAGACAACCTACTAGACTGTAAATTACAAACGGAAGTCTAACATTTAAAGACTAACATCTCAAAAAAAAAAGATATGATATTAATATATGTAAACTCAGATCACGGAATTGGCAAATGCGCTAAAGAAGTGGTAACGTATGGTAAAAAATTAGGCGATGTTACTGTTGTTACTGCAGGTACAGCATCAGATGCAGACTTGGCAACGTTGGGTCAGTATGGCGCAACTAAAGTGATAATAGATCGTAATGCGAAAGCAGATGACGCACAGCAATTAACAAAATTAGTTGCTTCTGCAGCATCCGCATTTGATGCGAAAATTATTATTTTCTCCCATGACTTGGTTGCTAAAGCAGTTGCACCTCGTTTGTCTGTAAAATTAAAAGCCGGATTAATTTCTGGAGCAATTGCTTTACCCGAAATAGGGGAAGATTTCACGTGTAAAGTGAATGTTTTCTCTGGAAAAGCCTTTGGAAATGTGAAGGTTAATTCAGAAGTTAAAATCATCTCACTTCTACCCAATTCTATCCAACCAGAAATTACTGGAGAAGATTGTCCGATTGAAGATTTCGATGGCGCGGTTGGAGACATTCAAGTTAAAGTATTAGAAACGAAAATTCCTGAAGGTGAAATTCCTTTAACAGAAGCAGAATTGGTAGTTTCTGCAGGCCGTGGGTTGAAAGGTCCTGAAAACTGGGGAATGGTTGAGGATTTAGCAAAAACATTAGGTGCAGCAACAGCATGCTCTCGCCCAGTTGCGGATATTGGCTGGAGACCGCATCATGAGCACGTCGGTCAAACAGGATTTGCAATTCGTCCGAACTTATATATTGCCGCAGGTATTTCAGGCGCAATTCAGCATTTAGCCGGCGTAAATGGATCCAAAGTAATCGTCGTAATCAACACAGATCCAGAGGCTCCATTCTTCAAGTCGGCAGATTACGGTGTAGTTGGTGATGCGTTCGAAGTATTACCTAGGTTGAATGAAGCACTCAAAAAATTTAAAGCAGCGAACAATTAATTCGTTTAGAAATATTATTTTTGATCTATAGATTCGTTTAAGGGAAGCAAATTTGCTTCCCTATTCGTTTATCACAATCCGAACGCTAAGTACAAGCATGGAGAAAGTAAAATTGGAAATCGTAGGTCTATCCTACAGTCAAACTCAATCAGGAGCCTACGCTTTGGTGTTAGCCGAGGTTGGAGGAAAAAGGCGCTTACCTATAATTATTGGAGGATTTGAGGCGCAAGCTATCGCCATCGAATTAGAGAAAATGGTACCAACACGTCCACTTACCCACGATCTCTTCAAAAGTTTCGCCCTATCCTTTTCTATTCAAGTGAAGGAAATAATCATTTACAAATTAATCGAAGGTATTTTTTATGCTAAAATCATTTGTGAAAAAGATGGTTTTTCAACCGAAATTGATGCAAGAACATCAGATGCAGTTGCCATAGGTGTGCGATTCTCGAGCCCAATATATACCTATGAAAATATCCTATCAAGTGCCGGAATTCTTTTGGATGAAAATGAAACAAGCGAAGATCCAATGGACATGATGAACTTTGACGAAGAAACTGAGACTTCTGAGAGCAAGGAAGGTATGAAATCCAAAAGTATTGACGACTTAGAAAATGAATTAAACGTTGCTATCGACAACGAAGACTACGAATTAGCCTCTAAAATTCGTGATGAAATAAATAAACGCACATCCTAAGCTCTACAATACCACACATTTCGCATTGTATTCTCTATAAATTTTCTATTTTGGCTCTCTAAATCAGTTAATCATGAAAAAAAATCTTTCCGCACTTAGTGTTGTGTTTTGCCTTGTTTTTTCTTTCCACAGTCAAAATTTAGAGCAAAAATGGCTGGTTGAAAATACAACAGATGACTTCCTTGAATTTCAGGAAGGAAAATATTCACTTAATTTTTTAGGAGATAGTTTGACTCAGACTGGTGATTATCAAGTTTATGACAACTTCATCTTTCTCTATGAAAACGCTTCAGCTGCACCAACAAAACGATTTCTTTTAAAATCCAACACAGATTCAACATTAGAGTTCGAGAACAAAGGGAAGAGTTACACCTTTAAAGCTAAAATAAACAAAAGCGCCATTACGCCAACAAAA
The DNA here is from genome assembly GCA_041688525.1 of Crocinitomicaceae bacterium. Taxonomy (GTDB): domain Bacteria; phylum Bacteroidota; class Bacteroidia; order Flavobacteriales_D; family Crocinitomicaceae; genus UBA2040. The sequence goes on from JBDNIA010000361.1 coordinate 4,247, forward strand.
ACATTAATCAAAAGCGAAGGCATTTCAACCAGCAGTATTTTACGCGGTATTTTAGGAATGTTTGCTCTCTTATTCATAGCTTTCATCTTCAGCGCCAACCGCAAAGCGATTAAATGGAAAACAGTTGGAATTGGACTTTTCGCTCAAATAATTTTAGCAATTGGAGTTTTAAAAATCCCTTTTGTTCAACATACTTTTGAATTCATTGGGAATCTATTCGTACACGTTTTAGATTTTACGAGAGCCGGAAGTGAATTTTTATTAGGTGGAATGATGGACATTGAGAGTTTCGGTTTCATCTTTTTATTCCAGGTACTCCCAACAATCATCTTCTTCTCCGCATTAACCTCCCTACTTTTCTATCTTGGCGTTATTCAAAAAATTGTAAAAGCTTTGGCGATAGTTTTAACGAAATTATTATCCATTTCGGGCGCCGAAAGTCTTTCAGTTGCAGGAAATATTTTTCTAGGACAAACTG
>JBDNIA010000362.1:0-4872 GCA_041688525.1 Crocinitomicaceae bacterium
AGATCATCCATTTGAAAAACAATCAGAACCTCCTCCAAAATCAATACAAGGGGTTCTGTTTTGAAAAAGTGTCATCTTCTTCCTGAAAGTCAATAGAATCAACCTACGATTTCGATTTTTAAATTATTTAGGACGCTATTGTTGTTAGATAAAGGTTGCAAGTTGATTCGCTTCACAACTGTTTTAGTTTCAATTTCTGTTCGCTGATCTGAATAGAACATCCAAACAACAGAAACTTATAACTTGAAACTCTTCAAATTTATAACTATTGAAACTTGCAACTTAAAGTTTTTTAAGACCAACGCGTTTCCTATTTACATCAATCTCCATCACTTTTACTTCCACATGTTCATGCAGAGCGATAACAGTAGATGGATCACCTACATAATCGTCGGATAATTGAGATTTGTGAATCAATCCATTTTCTTTGATCCCGATGTTTACAAAAGCGCCAAATGCCGTGACGTTTGTAACGATTCCAGGTAAAATCATCCCTTCTACTAAATCTTCAATTTTCTGAATTCGGTTGTCGAAACTTAATACTTTGGCTTGTTTTCTTGGGTCGCGACCTGGTTTTTTCAATTCAGTAATTATATCATCAAAAGTAAAGCCGTCAACTTCATTAAAATCTGTTTTATTTAAACTTCCGAGCGCTTTGTCATTCCCAATTAATTCTTCCAAAGTCATTTTTGCTGTTTTGGCAATTTTTTCAGCCACAGCATAACTTTCAGGGTGAACTGCACTATTATCCAAAGGATGTTGTCCTTCTCGAACGCGCAAAAAACCCGCTGCTTGTTCGAAAGCTTTTTCGCCCATTCTTGGAACTTCTTTCAAAGCTTTTCTTGAGGTAAAAGGTCCATTTTCAGCTCTATATTTGACAATATTGTCGGCTAAAGTTGGCCCCAAACCTGAAACATATTGCAGCAAATAAGTTGATGCAGTATTCACATCCACTCCTACTCCATTTACGCAAGAAACGACAACATCATCCAAAGCCGTTTTTAACCAGTTTTGATTTACTTCATGCTGATACGAACCAACGCCCAAAGATTTCGGATCGATTTTCACTAACTCCGATAAAGGATCCATCAATCGACGTCCGATGGAAACTGCGCCACGAACGGTAATGTCATAATCTGGAAATTCTTTCCGAGCAATTGGACTCGCGGAATAAATCGACGCGCCATCTTCACGAACGACAAACACTTGCAATTCTCTATCGAAACGTATGCCTTGAATAAATTTCTCGGTTTCCCTTCCTGCTGTCGCGTCACCAATTGCAATTGCTTCTACTTTGTAGGCTTGAACCAATTGCGCAATTTTACTTTGCGCTACGCCAAATTCTTTTTGTGGTGGATGAGGAAAGATTGTAGTATTCGTTAATAATTCACCTGAAGCATCAACGACAACTACTTTGCAACCTGTTCTGAAACCCGGATCAATCGCTAAAATTCGCTTATTTCCCAAAGGTGGAGCGAGCAACAATTGACGTAAGTTTTTAGTGAAAATTTGCAAAGCTTCTTTGTCTGCTTTTTCCTTCGCTTCTGACATGATTTCATTCTCAATCGAAGAACTCAGCATCCGTTTGTACGATTCTTTACACGCTTTCGCAACTTGTTCAGCACATTCATCATCTCCTTTTACGTAAAAACGTTCAATCATATCAATGCAATCGCCGCTTTCGACTTGTATTTTCATTTTTAGCAAACCTTCTTTATCGGCACGAGAAATAGCTAGAAACCGATGAGAAGCACAACGGTAAAGCGGTTCAGAAAAATCGAAATAATCTTTGTAGGTCTGCGCTTCCTCGTCTTTTCCTTTTACCAATTTGCTTTGTAGCATCCCTTTTCTTCGATAATTATTTCGCAAACGATCACGAAGAGCAATATTTTCATTCATCCATTCTGCCATGATGTCACGAGCTCCTAAAAGCGCCATTTCTTGATCCCTAACATCACCATTTACGAAACGATCCGCCATTTGAAACGGATTGCCTCCACGTTGCGCCATAATCATCTTTGCCAAAGGTTCCAAGCCCAATTTCTTGGCTTTATCCCCTTTTGTTTGACGCTTCTGTTTGTATGGCAAATACAAATCTTCAAGACCTTGAGACGTAAAACAAGTTTCTATTTTTCGTTTCAACTCATCATCCAGTTTCCCTTGCTCTTCAATAACATTTAAGATCGTTTTTTGCCGGGCAATTAAATCATCGTATAATTTCAAAGCATCACGAATTTCTCCAACAACAACTTCGTCCAAACCACCCGTCATTTCCTTTCGGTAGCGAGAAATAAAAGGAATGGTCGCGCCTTCTTTTAAAAGTACAGTTGTATTTTGAATGGCTTTGTCACTCGCCGAAACTTCGCTTTTTACGAATTCTATTTGGATCATTGCTTTCTGTTTTTGGGATTCCAAAATTAACGCTCGATGCGAGAAAATCAAGTAAAAATGGAAATGGTTCGCTTTTTGTTTGTAACTTTTCTCGATGTAAGAAATATAGATTTATGATTTTAAAGCAATCCGTTCCTTTTCTATTTCTCGCAGCACTTTTCATTAGCCCGAGACAAGAACCTGTTTTCCAAACTGGTATGGCTTCATTTTATGCAGATAAATTCCACAATCGACCAACAACTTCTGGTGAAAAATACGATAAAAATGCCTTCACGGCTGCGCACAAGACATTGCCATTTGGAACGATTATTTTGGTAACGAATCTAAAAAATGATTCTACTGTTTTATTGAAAGTGAATGACCGAATCCCAAGTCCAAAAAGAATAATTGATGTTTCTATGGCTGGTGCAAAACAATTAAACTTTATTCGAGATGGTATTACGAAAGTGCATATTGAAACAATCGTTCCTGAAAAAGAAATGATAGCTAAAAATTATAATGCTTCTAAAATTCGATTGCAAGAAATACCTCATTCCATGAGAGAGGGTAAATCCTTGATGGAAAAAAATTGTATCAGTTGCCACGAAATGAAAAATGTTAACGATTACACTTTGGTAAAATGGGAAAAAATCCTCCCAAAAATGGCAAGAAAATCAAAAATTACAGAAGCCGAGACCGAAAAAATTCGAACCTTTGTTGTTTGGAAATTGGAAAACTAAAACATGAAGAATTTATTGATGAAAGGTTTGAAGGTGATTGACGCTTCAACTGTTTTAGCCGGACCTTCCGTAGGAACATTCTTTGCGGAATTAGGTGCTGAAGTAATAAAAGTAGAACATCCAAAATTTGGCGATGTGACTAGAACGTGGAAACTACCTAGCGAAGATCCAAATTCCACCATTTCCAATTATTTTTCTTCTGTCAACTACGGGAAAAGCTATCGTTCACTGAACCTAAAAAATAAAAAAGACCGTTCTCAATTTCTTGAATTGATTTCTGATGCTGACATTTTATTGAGCAATTTCAAAAAAGGTGATGACGTAAAATTCAATCTCAAAGATGAAATTTTACGACAGCTCAACCCCAAATTAATTCACGGGAAAATAAATGGATTCGGCGAAGAAAGTGATCGTGTTGCTTACGACCTCATCCTCCAAGCTGAAACTGGTTTTATGTCGATGAACGGTCAAAGTGACGATCCACCAACAAAAATGCCAGTCGCTTTTATCGATGTATTGACTGCGCATCATTTGAAAGAAGGAATTCTTCTCGCTTTGTACCAAAGAGAAAAAACCAATCTAGGCATGTCTATTTCTGTTTCTCTTTATGACGCTGCAGTTTCCAGTTTAGTGAATCAAGCTTCGAACTATTTGATGAGTGGCGCTATTCCTAAACGGATTGGAAGTCTACACCCAAACATTGCCCCTTATGGTGAAATTTTTAAAACAAAAGATGACGCTGATGTTTGTTTCGCTGTCGGTTCAGATAAACATTTTGAATTGCTTTGTAACTACTTCGATCTAAATCATTTGATCGAAAACGACAAATTTTCGTCCAATCCAAGTCGGGTTAAAAACAGACTTGAATTAGCTGTCAAAATTCAAGAAAAGGTTTCGAACTTTACAGCTCAGGAAATCTTGAAGCAGATGAATTTTAAAAATGTTCCTTGTGGAAAAATCAAAAATTTAGAAGAAGTTTTTGAGGACCAAAAGGCAAAAGACCTCATCCTTACGGAGGAAATCGAAGGAAAAACTACGAAACGCGTGAAAGCTGCTATTTTCAAATGGACATAAAAATTAGAATCCCAGAATCCGAGGAAGAATGGGAAGATTACTTCGACCTACGCTATCGAATTCTTCGTGAGCCACTCAACCAACCAAGAGGTTCCGAACGCAACGAAGGCGACGAAACTGGTACTCATTTCGCCCTTTACGATGACGAAAAGTTAAAAGCAATCGCACGATTGGATGAGCATTCTTTGGATGTAGCGCAAACTCGATTTGTTGCGGTTGAAAAAAACGAGCAGAGAAATGGCTACGGAAAATTAATCATGTACGCTGTCGAACAAGAAGCCGAGGACAAAGAATACACAAAAATGATACTCCATGCTCGAGATTATGCAGTTGATTTTTATCTGAAATTAGGATATGAAGTTATTGAGCCTTCCTACAAATTATTCGATGTTTTACAACATTTTTTAATGGAAAAAGATTTGTGATTATTCTAATTACCAAAATGTTAAAATAAAACTGAAAAGACTTTTATCCGACATAATTTCATTAATTTTCTCTCTTAAAACTTATACTGTGAGATTAAATTTATTTTTTAGTTTTTTAATGATGTTCAACCTAGCAATTGGTCAAAGCAACATGCAATCAAGTAATCCATTGGCTGAAGAAATTATGCTAGGAAATTTTAACCCGGCAACTTATATTCCTGCCTTCCCCATGACTTCTCCAATTTTCATCTATCAAAATTTAG
>JBDNIA010000363.1:0-5961 GCA_041688525.1 Crocinitomicaceae bacterium
AATCCTTTACTTTTTTCTTCTAAAATAGCGTGTTTTAATTCTTCATCAACTACTTCGTCTGCATCTACAGAAAAAATATAATCAAAAGTCGAGAGGGAATTCAAGTAATTTTTGGACTCAGAATACCCTTTCCATTCGTGTTGAACTATTCGTGCGCCCAGTTTTTCGGAAATTTCGACTGTTTTATCGGTACTAAATGCATCCAAGACAATGATTTCGTCTGCAATAGGCAACAATGCTTCAATGCATCGACCAATGTTTCTTTCTTCGTTTAAAGTAATGATAACAGCAGAAAGTTTTTGCGCCATAACTACAAGATTTCTATACTTTTCAAAATGGCTTGAACCTCACGCAAAGGTTGCGTCCAAGAAGTAGTTGACGGCGCATCAACGTAACCGCTGACACAAACCAATTTCTTTGTTTTAGGTTGAATGAAATGGTAAGCCCAAAAACATCCGCCTGGTCCGTGTTTCCCCATTCCTTTAAAAACAAACATACCCCTCATTTCGTAGGCTTTCAGTTTTCCGTTTTCAGTCGCCGTATAATCTCCTTCTGGATAAACCATTTTCGTATATTGTGTACCCATATACATTCCTTCGTAGGCATACGGAACGTTGTATCTAAGCATGGTATCCCTCGCTTGCAGAAGGTTTTCCAAAACAAATTGAGAAGAGTCCGTGTAATCATATTGATACACATTTAGACCAGAAAAAATAGCTCCAGCATCTTGTTTTCCTGCGCCAACAAATTCAATTGGCCGAGCCGCACTTGGGAATTCAATTCGGAAAAAATTAGTTCTTGTTGTTACCAATCTTGCCGCATCAGGAAGGGCAAACTTAATCCCAAAAGACTTGGCAATCTTTTTATCTATGCCTACGTTCGGCTCTGTTCTATAATATTTTAATATTCGCTGCCATTCCACTTGGTCAAATTCGTCGTGAACTTTACTTAAACCTAATTTACAGGTTTCTACCAATTGATTGTAATCTTTTCCTATGATTTCAACCACCAGCTGATCAGTTGCCCAAACGCCCATACGCTTTTCGATTTTACCTTTTTCACCAGCACGTTTTGAATCGATAGAAAGAAATAAAGTATTTCTGTAGCGCTTCACGCCTTGCGTAAAATGTTGAGGTGTTTTATGGATTAACTCGAAGGTGGCAACATCCGGAAAATACGGCATGATCCACTGCGTCAAATTAGAATCCAAACTTTCTTTAATTTCCGAATCCCAAATATCTTGATCGCAAACGACTAAAATTTCACCAATTCTTCCAGTAACAGCAACTCCGGAGGACTTGTATCTATTTGAATCTAAATCACAGGCTGACAAGGATAGAAATAAGGCAACAACTCCAATAACTACTCCTTTCATACTCATTTTATTTTACGCGTAATTTTTGACCAATATCCAGTCGGTTCACATTGATTCTCGGATTTAGAGATTTCAGTTGTGTTTGTGTCAAACCATGTCGTCTGGCAACAGTAGAAAAGTTATCTCCTGAACGTACAGAATAGTATTTTATTACCGGTTTTGGTACACTTTGAGCAGCTACAGCATTTCCTCCAATTTTCAAACGTTGCCCCGCATTCAATCGAGTACTAGACATGTTGTTTGCGTCCATTAACTCCCGGAGCGTTAAACTATATTTAACAGCTATTCCATTGAGTGTTTCCCCTCGTCGCACGGTGTGATAAACTACTTTGTTTGCCGCTACATTTGGCTTCACAAGTGGCGTTTCTTCGCTTGCCTTTTCATCTTCAGAATCCCCGTCAGCCAGTGTGACTGTAGAATCTGTCTTTTCCACCGTTACAGGCTCAGGACCATAAATTTGTTCCTCCATTACAATGAACTTTCCGATTTCAACAAATGGACCAGTAATACACTGAGGAGGATTAGTTTTCGGGATATAATTCGTTTTATAAATAGGATTTAATGCTTTAATTTCATCCAAATCCCAACCTGTAACAGACGATATTTTTTCCATACGAACTGCATTTTTCAAACAAATCGTATCCAATTGGGAGTTGTGTAACTTCGCGGGAACAGGAATAATATTGTGTTCTTTATGGTACGTTAAGATATAGGCTGCTCCAATAAAATTTGGAACATACCCCTGTGTTTCTTTTGGTAAAAATGGTCGAACTTCCCAATAAGAAGTTTTCCCACCAGAACGACGGATAGCTTTGTTTACATTTCCTGGACCAGCATTATAAGCGGCCAAAGCCATGTTCCAATCGTTGTAGATTTCGTATAATTTTTTTAAATAACGGCAGGCCGCATCTGTTGCCAAAAGTGGATCCATTCTTTCGTCGATATACGAATTTTCCTCCAATCCATAGTACAAACCCGTTCGATACATGAATTGCCAGAGACCTAGCGCACCAGCTCTTGATTTCACTTGCGGACGCAATCCACTTTCAATAACCGCCAAATATTTCAATTCAATTGGCATATCGTATTTTGCCAACATTTCTTCAAACATATCGAAATAAATAGCGCTCCTACCAAGAACGACACGTGCGAAGTTTCGGCGATTGGCAACGAAATATTTCACGATAGACAAGGATGCAGTGTTGCACCGGAATTCGAACGGACTCATATTGTCCATAAGTGCCAGACGTTGACAATATATTTCATCTGAAAATTGAGGGATTTCATTGGCCTCATAATTCAAGGCTTTCATAATGGAATCGTAATTCGTTGAATTAGCGTAATCTTCGTAAAACGCATTCAAGGTTTGTTCCACCATGCTAACAAATCGCTCTCCTTCAGGACTCACCTTCACTTGTGCATTACCAGTAAAACTGATACATAATATTAAGGCGATGATTAATTTCTTCATTCTTTATTTTTGAGCTAATTCTAGCAATTCATTACAAAAACCATACATATCTCTTTCCTCAAAGTTTCTGGCCATGATTTGAATTCCGAAAGGCAGGTTATTCTTGTCATTTCCAAGTGGCAAAGATATCGCTGGATTGCCTGTTAGATTAGCGTGAACGGTAAAAATATCTTGTAAATACATTTGAATCGGGTCTGTAAGACCGTTTAAGGGAAATGCCGCGGCTGGAGTAGTTGGCGTTAAAATAAAATCCGCCTCAGCAAGTATTTCGTCCGTTCGCTTTTTCAAAACCCTACGAACTTTTTGTCCTTTTGTGTAATACGCATCATAATATCCGTGGGACAGAACAAATGTTCCAGCCATAATTCTTCGCTGCACTTCAGGTCCAAAACCTTCTGATCTCGATTTTTTATACGTTTGTTCTACACCTATTGCAGAGGTGCTTCGATGGCCATAATGAACGCCATCAAAACGCGATAAATTTGAAGAAGCTTCTGCAGTCGTCAATACGTAATAAGTGGGCACCATGTATTCTAAGTATGGAAAACTAACTTCAACCACTTCATGTCCAGCCTCTTTTAGTTGTTGGATTGTTAAATCCAATTGTTGTTTCACCGCAGGATCTAAACCTTCGTGATTCAAACATTCAGAAATCACAGCAATTTTCTTTTTTCCCTTAGAAGTGAAATCTGTATAATTCGTAGTTTCTTTTGAGGAAGACGTACTATCGTTTTCATCCTTGCCCGCCATTATTTCCAATAAAAGAGCGCTATCCTCCAATGAATTTGTAAACGGTCCGATTTGGTCAAATGAAGAAGCATAGGCGATTAAACCGTAACGGCTGATTCGTCCGTAGGTTGGCTTTAAACCAAAAGTTCCCGTAAAAGAAGCCGGTTGACGAATAGAACCACCCGTATCACTTCCTAGCGCTGCTGTGCACAATCCTGCTGCAACTGCCGCCGCCGAGCCACCAGAAGATCCTCCTGGAACTCGCTCTTTATCTATTGGATTTTTCACCGGCCCGAAAGCAGAATTTTCATTGGAAGAACCCATAGCAAATTCGTCACAATTCAATCGACCGATGATAACCGCATCTTCCGCCAACAATCGTTCAACAACAGTTGCTGAATAGAGAGATGTAAAGCCCTCTAATATTTTTGAGGAAGCGGAAACATTATGGTCTTTGTAGCAGATGTTATCTTTTAATCCGATAACCATACCCGCCAATCGACCAGCTTTTCCTTCTTCCAATTTCGCATCAACTTCCCGGGCTTTTTCCAAAGCAGAGCCTTCAAACACTTCTAAAAACGCATTTAAATCTGCATTCTTTTGAATGTTTTCCAGATAACTTTTCACGATGTCCACCACGGATGACCCACCGGTTAAAGCTTTTTTAACCTCGCTGTAGTTATGCAACATGTGTATTAGAGTTTATTTTTTTTCTTCCGACTCTTCTTCTGCTACATCCTTATTCGATGCATCCTTAAATTCTTTAACTCCTTTACCTAATCCTTTCATCAATTCTGGAATTTTTTTACCTCCAAAAAGCAATAAAACAACTACCAATATTGCAATCACTTGCCATGGTCCGAAAACGCCTAAAATCATCATTCTAAAAAATTTTACACAAAGTTACCAAAAATTACGAGCTAAGTTACGGTATTCGGGGGAATAGAAGTAGCGAAAAAAGTATAAAATATTGTTTTGATTGATTAACCACAAAGCACACGAAGATTTTCAGAAAGGACTCAAAATTCTTCTTAATCTATGCGGCCTCGCTGTGGCCTTTTGGGATTACAAAAAAAGCCGCTTTCCAAAGAAAACGGCTAATCATGATTTTTCGACTATCAGATGACTGTATTATTCTTTCAATAGTTTAGAAATCATTTTTTTTGTTTCGTCTAAGTAGGTTTGAGCAATATCCTTACTAAAACCAACTAACCTGCGTATAGCCTTACCTTTTTTATTAAAAATTAATTCCTCTGGTCCTCCAGAAATCTGATATAATTTTGCAATTTTCTGCAATGAATCATGATACACAAAAGGATAATCGAGCATGTAACTTTCATCAAAGATTGTCTTCTCTTCAAAGGTGTGTATTTCGATAATTTTGAATGGTTTACCTTTAAATTCTGTTTCCAGTTGCGATAAATACTTCTTTTTTAATCTGCACGGTAAGCAATTCTGAAAACTAAAATTGACCAAATATACCGTATCCCTATTAAAAATAGGATGTCCGTTGTCATGACCAATTAAGGATTCTGAGGAATTCTGAAGATTGGATAGGTTGAAATTTAGTTTTGGATCAGTTTCTAGTTTTGGATAAAAGAAAAAACCAAGGTAAATCAATAAAACTATTGAGATATTCAACAAAAAAATACCCAAATACATTTTTTTCAATTTCCACAAAAGACCTACAAGTTCACCCAGAAAAACAAACAAAACAATTAATATGACCTGAAAAATCAATCCTTCGTACAAAAATCGAGCTATACAAATTGTTAATATTAAAGAGCCTGAACCAACAATACTAAAAAACATTGGAAGAAACCTTGCAAACAAAATAAATACAATAAAAAAGAGTGTATTACTTAAAATACTTAATTCCTGATATGTCCCAGTTTGTACCAATCCAAACAACGAAAAGGCACTTCATCAGCAAGTTGAATTACTAAAAGAAGAAGTAATTTTCTTACGCGGAAAAATTTAAAAAATACCGGGAGATTAAAAACCTCTCGGCTCAATTTTACACAAATCTGGCTCTTTTAGGCCAAAAAACAAAAAAGCCGCTCTCCAAAGAAAACGGCTTTAAAATATATTTGCAAAGACTACAACTTACGTGCAACTTCCACTTCTTCGAAAGCTTCTACAATGTCACCTACTTTGATGTCGTTGAATTTGTCGATGTTTAATCCACATTCGTAGTTGTTTTTCACCTCTTTCACGTCGTCTTTGAAACGTTTCAATGAACCTAAAGTACCTGTGTGAACAACAATTCCATCGCGAATAACACGGATTTTAGAAGACCGTTTGATTGTTCCGTCTAATACGTAACAACCAGCAATCGTTCCAACCTTCGTAATGTCGAATGTTTCGCGGATTTCAGCTGAACCAA
>JBDNIA010000364.1:0-9549 GCA_041688525.1 Crocinitomicaceae bacterium
AACACCTGCGTTGTTTAATACTTTTGTTTTGAAAACGTTTCCTCTAAAAGGTCTGAATTCATCAAAATCTTCAGAACTCAAAGGACGATAAACATCCATTACCCATTCAGAAACATTACCTGCCATATTGTACAAACCATAATCATTTGGCCAATAAGATTCAACAGGTGCTGTAATGTCGGCACCGTCATTCAAGTTTCCAGCAACACCCATGTAATCCCCTTTTCCTCTGACAAAATTAGCGCGAATAGCACCTTGAACTTTAGGGTCATCTTGACGAACGAAATGTCCGTCCCAGGGATAGTTTCTTCTTTCTGTGATAACTTCTGTTCCAGCTTGAAGGTTTCCTATTAAACCATAATAAGCAAATTCCCATTCAGCCTCTGTTGGCAGACGGTAGCGAGGAAGCAAGATACCATCTTCCATTTTTACGATTCGTTTACCTAACTTTTTACCTTCAACGTTAGAAGGATTTAAATCAGTAATACTTTTTCGAACAGCATCTTCATATTGTCCTGCGTAATAGGATTCGGTGGTATATACAGCATCATCTCTTAGGTCCACATTGAAATCAAGAATTCCTTCCCTGATTAAAATATATTCGTTCACCCGATCCGTTCTCCATTTACAGTAATCGGAGGCTTGTAACCAAGAAACACCGACAACCGGGTAATCTCGGTAAGCTGGATGGCGTAAATAGTAATCAACGTATTTTTCGTTGAATCCTAATTTAGATCTCCAGCACAAAGTATCTGGCAAAGCATTTTTATAAACCATAGGATAGCTTTCGCTATACGCTCTTTGAACCCAGTACATGTACTCTAACCAGTTAAAGTTTGTAACTTCAGTTTGGTCAATATAAAAGGACGATACCGTTACGCGTGCGGGTCTATTGTTCCAGTCAAACATTACGTCGTTCTCTGATTGTCCCATTGTAAATGTTCCACCTTCAACCAAAACAAGACCTGGACCAGTTTCTTGGTCAACAAAAGGAACTTTCTGGAAACCACCATTGTTAGGATCATTAAATTCCCAACCTGTGTTAGAAGAACGCTCTCTGGCGCAGGATGCTAAAACGGTAATACCGACTATAGCAACCAAGAATAATTTGGAGATTCGCATATAAAAATTCTGTTTGTTCATAATACTATAACTGACAAATTTAATCTTTTAACGTTACACACGGAAAAAGTTACAAGTATTTTTTAAATTCTATCCTATTTTTGGCTTTTGCAAACCTAAACGAGGCCAAAAGCGTTAGTGTGTTGAACAGGTTTAATCTATTTAAAACTGATTTTATCGAGAAAAGTTACATTAATTTGAAATATTCATTTAAAAGTTCCGTTTTATTTTCAGTTCATTTGAAAGAATAAAGATATTTGCACTATGATAAATTTAAAAGTTTTATCCCTTACTTTTTTTAGTCTAATTTTTTATTTTAGCCCAACTTGGGCTCAAGAAAATTTAGAGTTAGTTGTTGAATGGGAAAAACCATTAGAAACGAATTTTAACGGTAAACCCGAAAAATTCCCAAGGATTAAAAATCAAGGTTACGAAAATAGTCAACCAAATTATTATTGGGCGAAAGAGTTGGATAGTAAAAAATCATATCTTATCGAACTTACTTCATACGAAACATTCAACTGCGACGAGGTTGATTTGAATTTTTTAAAGAAATATCCTTTCATTGTTCCAGAAAAATTTATGCCGGAGTTGGTCGTTAGAAATGGTGGCGCTAAAAAATATGCTGTCACCAATTTCTATCCCTACATAATGGAGAACGGAACAGTCAAAAGAATCGCCAGTTTATCCGTGGAATTGTCAATTACGGGAAATTCAAAACCTGTAATTGCTGCTAAGACCTTCAAAGGTAATTCTGTTTTAAAAGATGGTTCAGGTATTTGGTATAAAATTGCTGTAACCGCCGACGGAATTTATAAAATTGACAAAGCGTTCTTAGAATCGATAGGAATAAGCACTGTAAATTTGAACCCAAATGATATAAATATTTTTGGAAACGGTGAAGGAATGTTGCCAGAGGATAACTCCATTCATCGCACCGATGATTTAGCAAAAAATGCAATTCAAATTATTGGGGATTCTGATGGGTCTTTTGATGAAAACGATTATATCCTTTTTTATGGTTGGGGTCCTCATCGTTGGTTTGCTAACGGAACGTCCCAATTTGACAGAAAGACGAATGTTTACGAAGACAATTCGTATTATTTTATAAATATAAATGCGAATGATATTCCTTTAAGGATGAGTGCACTTAATTCAAGTACAGCAGCACCAACTCACTTTGTAAATGAGATGGACGTGCGCATGACTTATGAAAATGATTTAACAAATTTAGTTAAGGGCGGACAGCGCTGGTACGGCGATTTATTTGATGTCACCTTAAGTAGAAATTACAATTATTCAATTCCAAATATTGTTAGTTCGTCACCCTTAAGGTTCAAGGCTGCTTTTGGTGGAAATGGCAAAGATTCTTCGTCCGATAAAATTAGTATATCCATAGGTGGTGAGAATTTATTATTTCAAACAATACCGCTTGCGGGTGCTGATTATTCAAGAAATGTTTTCAACTTTATTAAAGCTAATCCGAGTTCAAGCTTTTCTTTGAACATCTCTGTTGCGCGCTCCAATCCGAGTGTTGTTGCTTATCTAGATTTTATTACCTTAAATGCTCGACGCAGCCTGAATTTTTATGGGAATGAATTAAGTTTTACAGATTTGTCCTCAGTTGGCGCTGGAAATGTGGGTAGATTTACTCTTTCAAATTCCAGTTCAGGTATTTTTATATGGGATATCACAAATCGTCAACAACCGAAAATTATTCAAACTAGTCTATCCGGCTCAAACTTGGAATTTACTGTTGCAACGGATACCATTAAAGAATTTGTTGCCAGTAATGGCCAAAGCTTTTTGTCACCAATAAAAATAGAATCAGTTAGTTATCAAAATATTCATGGATTAGCACAAGCAGATTATTTAATCGTTAGTCCATCTCAGTTTATTTCACAAGCGAATCGATTGGCCGACTTGCATAGATCAGAAGGAATGAGCGTTCATGTTGTGAATCAAGCTCAAATTTTCAATGAATTTAGTTCGGGCATGCGCGACGCAACGGCTATACGTTACTTTGCAAAAATGTTTTACGATAGAGGACAAGCCACGAATAATGGTCCAAAACATTTATTGCTTTTTGGAGACGGTACTTATGATCATCGCAACAAGGTCTCAAACGGAAATTATGTTATGACCTATCAAGTTGAGAGCAGCGAAAATCACATTGATGCACTTGTTACTGACGATTTTTTTGGAGTACTAGACGATAATGAGGCATTTGCGTCATCGGATTTAATGGACATAGGGGTGGGAAGATTGCTGATTTCGAGTAATCAAATTGCCAATGAACAAGTGAATAAAGTGGAGCATTATATGAAAAATGGTTCTAATTTTTATTCGAATCCAGGTGTTTGTGATTGTAACCCTTCTCAAACGACGAATACTTTTGGCGATTGGCGATTGAAATATGTTCAAATTGCGGATGACCCTGATATGTCACTTTCTTACGATTTTGTGAATCAAGATTTAGAGCCTCAAGTTCAAATTGTCAATGGATACAGAAAAGAAATGAACGTCGATAAAATTTATTCTGATGCATTTCAACAAGTTTCAACTGCAGGTGGACAGAGATATCCGACCGTGAATGAAGCTATTGATGACCGAATTAGACGTGGCGTATTATTGGTTAATTATGTTGGGCATGGAGGTGAAGTTGGGGTTGCCGACGAAAGAATTATTACTGTTCCGCAAATCAACGATTGGAAAAATGCCAATGCATTTGCTTTAATTGTTTCTGCTACTTGTGAATTTACCAAGTACGACGACCCAGATAGAGTTTCAGCTGGGGAATGGGCATCTCTAAATCCAAATGGTGGCGCCATCGCATTAATGACCACCACGAGATCCGTTTACTTTAATGTAAATCAAGAAACAGGTGTACGTTTTTATCAGCAAGTTTTTAAAAGAGATACCGATAGTCTTCCTAGTTATTTTGGAGATATAATGATGAAAACTAAAAATACAGTTACTTCGGGAGGAAATAACAAGCGAAGTTTCACTTTAATCGGCGATCCTGCTTTGCGACTTGCCATGCCGCGTTTGAAGATAAAAGCAGATAGCATTTATAGAGAAGGAAGTGGAAATATAAGCGACACGGTAAGAGCTTTAGATAAAATTACTCTTGTTGGTCATGTTGAAGACTTATCGGGTAATTTGCTTAGTAGTTTTAAAGGAGTGGTGAGCCCAACTATTTTTGATAAACCTAAAACGGAATATACATTAGCGCAAGACCCGGGCACTTGGGTTGTTCCTTATCAACAGCAGAAAAATGCGCTTTTTAAAGGACAAGCATCTGTAAATAATGGTTATTTCAAAATGACATTTATTGTTCCAAAAGATATTGATTACAATATCGGCTATGGGAAAATTAGCATGTACGGTAGTGATAATACAGTTGACGCTATGGGTTATGATAAAACTGTAATCATAGGTGGAATTAATCCAAATGGAATAAATGACGACAGAGGTCCGGATATAGAATTGTATATGAACGATTACACTTTTGTAGATGGAGGAATTACCGATGAGCGTCCAATTTTACTAGCTAAATTATTCGATTCAAATGGTATTAACGCAGTTGGAAATGGCATTGGTCACGATATTACAGCCGTAGTAGATCAAAATTCGGCAAAGCCAATTGTGTTGAATGACTACTATTTGGCTGATTTGGATACGTACATGTCCGGTACCGTAAATTTCAACATGAGTCAAATTGCTCCTGGGCCGCATACATTGACTTTCAAAGCTTGGGATGTAAACAATAATTCATCCGAACGAACAATTGATTTTGTTGTAAAAGCGAAAGAATTACCTGAATTAAGTCATGTATTAAATTATCCCAATCCATTTACGACGAGCACAAAGTTCTTCTTTGAACACAACCAAGTAAACACAGCTTTGGAATCACAAATTCAAATTTTTACTGTTTCGGGAAAATTGGTTAAAACAATCAATACCTTGGTTAATACACAAGGCTTCCGCTCAGAGGGCATTGCCTGGGATGGTAAAGATGACTTTGGCGACCAATTAGCAAAAGGTGTATATGTTTACAGACTTTCGATTAAAACCGATAACGGCGGTAAAGCTGAAAAAATAGAAAAATTGGTCATTTTAAAATAACGCGTACAATATAAAAGGTCGAATTCCGTATATTTGCCAAATCAAAAGAAACACATGTACAAGAAAATAGCAATCTCTATTTTAGTCATCTTTCCCGCTCTTGCCAATGCGCAAGGAGGAAGCGGAGTTACTGACAATCAATTGCAGCTAAATACAATAACAACAGCGCTTCCATTTATGGCTATTACTCCTGACTCTCGAGCCGGTGGAATGGGAGATGCAGGAACCGCTTTAAGCCCAAGTTCACTTTCAATATATTGGAATACTTCCAACCTTATTTTTGCTAAAGACAAAAATGAAATAGGGATTTCTTATGTGCCATGGTTGCGTCAATTGACCAACGACATTCACCTTTCTTATTTATCAGGATATCACAAAATAAACGACCGACACGTTGTAGGCGGTGCGTTGCGTTACTTTAGTTTAGGTGAAATTACTTTCACTGATGCTCAAGCGAATTATATCCGTAACGATAAACCAGCCGAGTTTGAATTAACCGGTTGATACGCCGTTCGATTATCTCAAAAAATGGCGCTTGGTATAAATGGAAAATTTGCGAATTCTAACTTGACTGGTGGACTGCCTGTTGCAGGAGTAGATTCGAAAGCTGCTAGAGCTGGTGCGGCAGATTTGTCTTTCACTTATTTTAATGACAATGCCAAATTTGGAAGTACAAAAGGAACCTATACATTTGCAGCAACAATAAATAATATTGGAAATAAGGTTGCTTATTCTTCACTTTCTCGTAGAGACTTTATTCCCACAAATTTAAAAATAGGCAATGCCCTCAAGTTTGATTTCGATGACTTTAATTCATTAACATGGTCGACAGATTTTCAAAAACTTTTAGTGCCTACTCCAGCTCGATATATAAAGGATGCGAACGGAAGTGAAATCCTTGTTGCCGGTAAAACGAGCGATGTTAGTGTTATTTCGGGAATGCTACAGTCGTTCAATGACGCGCCCGGTTTAGCTTTAAAAAGTGATAATGGAGCCACGCTGTATAACGAAGACGGAACAGAACAAATCAAGAAAAACAGTAAATTAGCTGAAGAGCTAAACGAAATAAATATTGCAACTGGTTTAGAATATTGGTATAACAAGATAATTGCTGTTCGCGCAGGAGTGTTTTATGAGGCCAAAACAAAAGGTAATCGTCAATATTTTAACGCAGGTGTTGGCTTGAAGTACAATGCATTTATGATTGATATCTCTTATTTGGGGAGTTTAAACGGGCGTAATAATCCTTTGGCAAATACATTGCGCTTCACTATGCGTATGACTTTCGGTAAATAATCAAAAATCATGGACATTAGAGTAGGTTTCGGCGTAGATGTGCATCGTTTAGAAAAAGGATACAACCTTTGGATTGGCGGAATTCAACTCGAAAGCGAAAAAGGAGCAGTCGGCCATTCGGACGCAGACGTGCTCCTGCATGCGATTTGTGATGCGCTGCTTGGCGCGGCTAATCTTCGCGACATTGGCTTTCACTTTTCAGATACTGACTCAAAATACAAAGGAATAGATAGTAAGATTTTACTTGCGGAAGTTTATAAATTAGTTCAGGAAAAAGGTTTTGTAGTCGGAAATATCGATTGTACGGTTGTTTTAGAAAACCCCAAAGTAAACCCACATATCGAAAAAATGCAGGCGGTTATAGCTGGAATATTGCAGATCGATGTGGATCGCGTCTCTTTAAAAGCAACAACACACGAAAAAGTTGATTCTTTTGGAGAATGGAATGCCATAAAAGCATACGCTACAGTTTTGATAAATCGGTAAATACGATTGAAACTTAGTAAACTTCAAGTTTTTTACTTCCGCTATTTTCTTATTTTTGTATCAGTCGGAGAAACTCGTGACTTTCACGGTATAAAATAGATTATGAAAGTAAATCCTCAATACAATACAAAAGAATCATTATTAGCCCTTTACAACAAGTCTTTACTGGAATTGGTTTTTGAAGCGGCGACAATTCACAGAGAATACCACAACCCAAGAGAGGTTCAAATGTCTTCTTTGTTGAGTATTAAAACAGGCGGTTGTCCAGAAGATTGCGGTTATTGTCCACAAGCAGCTCGTTATCATACAGATGTTGAAGCTCAGAAATTGATGAGTGTTGAATCTGTTCTGGAACAAGCAAGAAATGCAAAAGCGAATGGTTCTTCCCGTTTGTGCATGGGTGCAGCTTGGCGTGAAGTGCGCGACAACAAAGATTTTGATTCAGTTGTGGAAATGGTTCAAGGCGTCAACGATCTTGACATGGAAGTTTGCTGTACTTTGGGTATGTTGAACGAAGATCAAGCCATTCGGTTGAAGAAAGCGGGTCTATTTGCTTACAATCACAATTTAGATTCATCAAAAGAATTTTATAAAGATATTATCTCGACAAGAGAATACGAAAATAGAATCGACACTATTTCCAATGCACGAAAAGCTGGTATTTCAGTTTGTTCTGGAGGAATAATTGGAATGGGTGAAGCGGTAGAAGATAGAGTTGGTTTGTTAATTTCCTACATGGAAATGGAAACGCCACCAGAATCGATTCCTATCAATGCGCTAGTTGCAGTTGAAGGAACTCCTTTAGCTGAGCAGAAGCCTATTGAACAATGGGAAATGATACGAATGGTAGCAACAACGCGAATTGCTTTCCCAGAATCAGTTGTTAGACTTTCTGCTGGGAGAACAAAAATGTCCATGGAAGCGCAAGCGCTTTGTTTTATGGGTGGAGCGAGTTCCATTTTCGCTGGTGACAAATTGTTAACCACCCCAAACCCTGATTTCAACGAGGACAAAGAAATGTTCAGAATATTAGGTTTAACGCCAAAAGAAGCATTCCAAGATGGCGAAAAACCAGTAACATTACCTGACGAAAAAATCATAGCACGCAAACAAAAAGAGGCGGATCGAGCTGCAGAATTAGCCGCGGCAAAATTGAAGCCGAAAGACGATAATTTTCAACCCAGAAAAGTATCCGTAGAAAATTAATTCCAAGTGGATAAAAAGTTAATTGAAAAATTGAATAAAAGAAAAGAAGAGGGAACCATGCGTTCCCTTTCTTTATTGAATAATTTGGTCGATTTCTATTCCAACGATTATTTGGGACTCGCTAAAGTAAGAATAGAAACAGAAGGAATTGGAGGAAGCACTGGATCTCGCTTGATTTCTGGTCATTCAGTATCTGCAGAAAACTGTGAGAAGACTTTGGCCAAATGGTTCAAAACAGAAGCCGCTTTGGTTTTCAATTCTGGCTACGACGCAAATCTTGGCTTTTTCAGTTCCATTCCTCTTCGCGGCGATACCGTTTTATACGATGAAAAAATACACGCTAGCGCGCGCGATGGTATTCGCTTAAGTTTTGCGTCAAGTTCTTCTTTTAGACACAATGATGCTGAAGATTTAAAAGGCAAAATTAGGAAAGCAAAAGGTACAATCTACGTCGCTATTGAATCTTTGTACTCGATGGATGGAGATTTTGCACCGCTGGGCGAAATAGCACGTATTTGTAAAGATTTCAATGCATATCTAATCGTCGATGAAGCGCACGCTTGCGGAGTTTTTGGAGAGCACGGTCGTGGAATTGTAGATTCTTTACCAGATCTTTCAGTCGTTTTTGCCCGCTTCGTTACCTTTGGAAAAGCGTATGGCTATCATGGTGGAGCAATTTTGGGTTCAACAGAGCTGAAACAGTTTTTAATCAATTTTGCACGATCGTTTATCTATACAACCGCTCTTCCGGCGGAGGCTTATCAGCAGATAGAAAAGCGTATTCAGCATTCGAGTATTCCTGAATTACAGCGGAAACTTCAAGAAAATATTCTCATGTTTAGAGCAGGGTTCACAAAGCCCACTTTTATTTCATGTATAAATTCTCCTATTCAAATTCTACGATATGGAGATGTTTCCAAGACGAAAAAGATAAGTACAATTTTAGTAAACGAAGGATTTGCCGTCAAACCAATTTATTCACCAACAGTGGCTATCGGACAAGAAGGTTTGCGAATTTGTTTACATAGCTTCAATTCTGAACAAGAAATAAGGCTAATGGCTCAATTTATTTTGAAAATTTAGTAAAATGCGTTTACCTCAAAATACTCACATGTCCTTGTAATTTCAATTTATCATCATTACCAGCGTTAGTCGTATAAATCACGGAATAAGTATAAACTCCTTGCGGGCAAATCTTGCCGGCAAATGTTCCATCCCAATGTATATTGATATCCTTGGAAACAAACATTAACGCACCCCAACGATCATAAATCCGAATTTCAAAGAGATCTAAATTGTAACCCGTGGTGC
>JBDNIA010000365.1:0-2441 GCA_041688525.1 Crocinitomicaceae bacterium
AGATATTTGTCCGAGCAGCATTTGAATTTACTTACAGGATACCAAAGATTCGTTTAGAGTCATTGTACAAACACTATGCGCCAGAATTAATGAATCGTTTTTTCGATGTTATGTCTGTGCAAAAAGGTTTATCTAAAATATTAATTGATTTCTCTACAGCAAGTATTCAAGTCGTATTTGGACTTATTCTTCTTTCATTGTATCATCCATTTTTTATCGTATTCTCCTTTATTCTCGTCATCTTAATCTACACAATCTTTAAGTTTACAGGTAAAATAGGGCTTCAAACTAGCTTAGAAGAGTCTAAATATAAATACAATCTTGCCCATTGGTTGCAAGAATTAGCCCGAACAAATGTTACATTCAAAATGGCTGGCACCACCAATCTTGCCTTAGAAAAGACAGAAATAGAAACCAGTAAATACATACATGCACGTGAAGGTCACTTTAAAATCTTGGTTAAACAATACATGATGATGGTTGGATTTAAGGTTCTAGTAGCTGCTGGATTATTGTTAATTGGAGGGATTTTGGTCATGGAGCAACAAATGAATATTGGACAATTCGTTGCCGCCGAAATCATCATACTTTTAATTTTAGGATCAGTGGAAAAACTAATCTTAAGTCTTGAAGTACTTTATGATGTACTTACCTCTTTAGAAAAAATTGGGCAAGTCACTGACTTGGAATTAGACGAACAAACGGGTATTTGCCTTTCTAAAGAATCTACAGACGGAGGATTGAAGGTAGAATTCGATAAAGTTGTTTTCCACTACCCTAGTCAGAGCAAATTAATTTTAAACGAATTTAGCCTAAAGATTGAGAAAGGTGAAAGATTAATGATTTCAGGGAATAACGATTCTGGAAAAGCCACACTAATTGCATTAATTGCGGGCACCTATTCACCATCAAGTGGATATATAGGTTACAATGATTTCCCTCAATCAAATCTCAATTCGACTGATCTTCGGGGTATTATAGGTGAATGCTTGACAAGTGAGTTGCTTTTCGAGGGAACCATACTTGAGAATATTTCTATGGGCCGTGAAAGAGCGACTTTTGAAAGTATACAATGGGCGGTTAAAAACTTAGGATTGGAAAAAATTATTCAAGAACTTCCAAATGGCTATGAAACAAAAATATTTCCTCAGGGGCAACAATTCTCTAAAAGTGTTATCAACAAGTTTCTCTTAGCTCGGAGCATAGCTGACAAGCCTAAATTATTAATTATAAAAGACATGTTTACGTTTTTGTCTCCTAAAGAAAAAGAAAGAATCATTAGCTTTCTAACCGATCGATCAAATGACTGGACTTTTGTTTTGGTCTCCAAAGATTCGACCATTGCTATGAAAATGGATAAAATTGCATTTTTATCGAGTGGTAAACTTGACCGCATAGGAAATTACGAAGCAATGAAAGAATATTTAAACTAAAAAAAATTAGAAAATGTTAAACATTTCTGAAAATAGTGTGAACGAACAGTTGGATAAATCGAGTTTCCCGACCTTTGCCCGAGTGGAAAAAAAAGTCAGTAAAAAGGTGTTGTCTCGCGTTATCTTAATAACACTAATCATCACATTGGTTATTCTTTTTCTTCCATGGACACAGAATATCCGTTCCATTGGAAATGTGAATACAAAGAGCTTTGATCAACGGCCACAAGCTCTCAATTCAATTATTGCCGGAAGAATTGAAAAATGGTTTGTAAAAGAAGGAGATTTGGTTCAAAAGGGAGATACATTACTGCAAATTTCAGAAATCAAAGATGAATATTTTGACTCAGAATTATTGAGTAGAACTGACAATCAAAGAGTCCTGAAAGAGCAATCCGTTGGTGCCTATAATGAAAAAATAAAGGCATTAGATAGCCAAATTAGCGCCTTGAATGAGCAGCTTGAACTGAAATTACAACAAACAACCCTCAAATTCAAACAAGCTAAATTAAAAACAGAAATTGATAGTAATTTACACCAAGCAGCTCTCGTAAATACAAAAATTGCCAAAGAGCAATTCAAACGCATGGAGGAGCTCTATAAACAAGGTTTGAAGTCGCTTACAGATTATGAAGCAAGAAACTTAAAACTACAGCAGTCACAAGCCTACGAAGTCGAAGCTTTAAATAAATGGATGGGAAGTAAGAATGATATTATCAATGCTAAAGTTGAGTATTCTTCTGTTCGCATGGACTATCAAAACAGTGTGGCCAAAGCCAGTTCAGATAAATCCTCTGCATATTCAGATAAATTTGATGCGGAAGCGACGGTAACAAAATTAAAGAATCAATACGCCAATTATAAATACAGGCTTGGCAGCTATTATATAACCGCCCCACAGGACGGATACATTACCAAGTCTTTGACAATTGGCATTGGAGAAACGATTAAAGAGGGTGACGCCCTTGTGACTATTATGCCGGCAAAATACGACTTGATGGTTGAAAT
>JBDNIA010000366.1:0-1998 GCA_041688525.1 Crocinitomicaceae bacterium
AATGAAATTGCTTTCCCGGCGGGAATTATGCAACCTCCGTTCTTTAGCGAAAACTATGAAGATGCTGTGAACTATGGAAGAATCGGAATGGTGATTGGACATGAATTCACGCATGGTTTTGATGATATGGGTTCGAAATTCGCGGCAGATGGTTCATTCACCAATTGGTGGACGGAAAAAGACCGACTATCTTTTGAAGAGAAAACTAATATTCTTGGACAAACTTATTCTGCTTTTTGCCCAACTGCAGGCAATTGCGTAAATCCTGACTTAACAATGGGTGAAAATATTGCTGATGTAGGCGGATTAGCTTTGTCATATCATGCCTATGCCAAAACTGCAGAGTTTCAATCTGGAATCACCAAAGACGGATTCACTCCGGCTCAAAGATTCTTTATTTCATATGCACAATTATGGAAAATCAATTATACAAAAGCTGAAATGCAAAACAGATTAGCTAATGATCCTCACTCTCCTGGAATGTTTCGAGTGAATGGCCCATTAAAAAATAGTCCTGAGTTTTTTGAAGCATTTGATATTGTCGAAGGCGACAAGATGAGAAATGTAGCCGAAAAAGTGGCTAATATTTGGTAGCCCCATTCTAAATAAAACAATGACAAATGAAAAAGTCCGGTTTGAACCGGACTTTTTTGTTTTTAATTTAACTGAAAAAGAACTTTCTCTTTTCCTATTTTCTTTGCTTCAACCGCTTTACTGTAATTAATAATGAATTGTAAGGCGGCTAAAGTTGGACCGATTTTAAACTCCTCGGCTGGAGCAAGGTTAGCGTATTTTTTCATCATAGGCATTTTTACGGATTATTTAAAACAAGAACGAATTGTTTTTGAATTTATTATATTCCCATTGAAAAATTAATAACCGCCAAAGAATCTCCGCAAGGTCCATTCCGCCAACAAGGCTAGTAGCAAGACGAAGAATAATAATTTCCAATCAATCAGATCAATAAAAACAGATTCCGCGTAAGATACATTGACAAGGTCATCCCGTTTGTTCAATTCGTCATATAATTTATCAAGCTCGTTCAATTGAAAAAACTTCCCGTTAGATTGTGCCGACATTTGTCGTAAAACTTTATGATTAGCCTGATTATCTAAATCTTCAATTACAATATCTTCCACAATGAAGGTTCCTGACTTTGAAAATGATTTACCATTGAATTTCGTAGTCGCCTTCCATTCAAATTTCCCGGGGTTCAAGCGTCCACAATTTAAACGATAGACATTCCCTCTTTGTGCAAATTCAAATTTATTGACTTTACCCGATTCGTCAACTAACTGAAAATTGATAAAAGGAGAAGTAATCAATTCCATTGCCTCGTTATAAAATTCTGCCTTTACAACTAACTCTTCAGATTTAGAAATTCTTTTTGGCAAGGAAATAATAAAAGGCGATGTATTTTGCCGAACGACTAAATACTGCGTAATTTTTTGAATAAATTCATTAAAATAATCAAACGAACCGTTTCTAGAAAAGTCATTTATTTTCCACCGCCAAACTCCTTCACCGTATAAAACACCGTATTTAACCCCATTCTGTTTGCCAAAGAATAACAATGGATCTTTCTTTTGAACATTTCCTATACGTTGAAATAGCATAATATCAATTCCTGCTGGCCAGTTAACATTGCCGAATTTTGATTTTAAAGGCGGTACATAATCAAAAAACTTTTTTAAATCATCAGAGATTTCGAACGGCACAAATCCCGGATTATATTTTGCTTCGATATCGTCGGATTGCGAATTATTTGGTGTTTTCAATCCTAATCCCAATCTGTTTATTTCGCTCGATGCACTCGAATTTCCGATAATATATAAGATTGGGATTTTTTTATTTCGAATCGTTTCAAGAACAGTATTACTTCCCTGCCAACCTGGTTCGTGCCAAATAATCAAATCAATATCTTTGGCATTTTGATTCCACTCTTTTGTCAAAGTGGACTCTACAGTCAAATTCTCGTCTTTTTCAATTACAGCGCGC
>JBDNIA010000367.1:0-2643 GCA_041688525.1 Crocinitomicaceae bacterium
AATGAAATTGCTAAAGGAAGAATTGGGCTCGAAATATTACGGCGGAAAACACTACGAGTCAAAATATACAGGATTCGTACAATCTTATATTCAGCCAGTTAAATTTGGTGTCGATTACCGACGAGCGACTTATGCAACTCAGATTTGTGCTAGAACAGCAACGCGAGAAGAAGCAATCGAAGAACTAAAAAAATTGCCCTACAATTCTGATACGATAGACACCGAAAAAGCTTATATTGCTAAGAAGTTGGAAATTTCCATCGCCGACTTCGAAAAAATCATGCAACTACCAGTTAAAACGTATCGCGATTATCCAAACGATGAAAAACGATTGACAAAACTGTACGATATGTACCGTAAATATTTTAGTAAATAAGCCTTTTAAAATATGTGTGGTATTACTGGTTTTATTGACTTCAAAAAGAACTCCTCGAAAGAAATTTTGGAGAGAATGACGCAAACTATGCACCATCGCGGTCCAGATGGTAGCGGAACTGCAATCCTTGAATCTCCAGAATGGCAAGTAGGCTTCGGACACCGTAGATTATCCATTATCGATTTGTCTGAACATTCCAAGCAGCCGATGAAAACGAGCAAATATTTGCTTACTTTCAATGGAGAAATCTACAATTTCAATGAAATCCGCGCTGAACTAGAAAAAGAAGGCATTGCTTTTGAAACAAATGGTGACACGGAAGTTGTCCTTAAAAGTTATGCTTTTTGGGGTGAAAAATGTTTGGAAAAATTCATTGGCATGTTCGCTTTTGTTGTTTATGACACAATAAAAAATCAAATATTTGCGGCTCGCGATCGAGCGGGTGTCAAACCATTTTTCTATTATAAAACGAACGATTTATTTATTTTTTCTTCAGAGTTAAAAGCTTTTCATGAGCATCCGAATTTCAAAAAAGAATTGAATCTTGCTGCTGTTGGAGCCTTCATGCAATTTGGCAATATCCCTTCAGATATGTGTATATTCAACGATTGTTATAAATTAAAACCAGGTCATTCGCTAACCATTTCTTTGGATAATAAAACCTACGAAACCAAGCAATACTGGAACGTTTACGATTTTTATAATGCTCCTAAAAGCAAACTTTCATTTGATGATGCAAAGGTGAAAACAGAAGAAATTCTTCAATCGGCAATCGATTACCGTATGGTTTCTGATGTTCCAGTTGGCGTTTTTCTGAGCGGAGGCTATGATAGTGCTTGTGTAGCGGCTTTGTTACAAAAAGAGAGAAGCGAAAAAATCAAAACATTTACTATAGGTGTGCCCGATATAGGATTGAATGAGGCGCCTTTCGCCAAAGACGTGGCAAAACATCTCGGTACCGAACATTATGAATTCAATTGCACAAGCAAGGAGGCAATTGATTTAATTGATGACTTGCCATTCTTTTATGACGAACCTTACGCTGACAGCAGCGCTATTCCTACTACTTTGGTAAGTAAAATGGCCAAAGAACACGTCACAGTCGCTTTAAGTGCTGATGGCGGGGACGAAACATTTGCTGGCTATAACCGTTATGATTTTCTGAGTCGCTATCAGAAAAAGCTCAATAAAATACCTAGTTTTACTCGTAAAGGCGTAGCTTACTTGATGGATAAAATTTCCAGTGAAAACCTACCTATTTTGCGGGCCACCTACAATTTCCATAACCGTTATGAAAAACTGAAAATCGTTCTGCGCGATCCTTCATCGGAAAATATAATGTTGAGTGTAAGCCAGCAATTTACAGATAAACAGTTGGGCGAATTACTTATGGAGACGGTTGATTTCTCTTCTGCCACTTATACCAGCAAAGAGCTAATTAATGCTTCTGCCTCTCCACTTTCTTATGTGATGGCCATCGATTACCAGACTTATTTGGTAGACGATATTCTTCAAAAAGTGGATAGAGCAAGTATGTCGGTAAGTTTGGAAGGTCGCGAACCTCTTCTTGATCACCGAATTATTGAATTTGCAGCCCAATTACCCGATGACTTCAAATACCGAAACGGGGAAAAGAAATACATTTTAAAAGAAATTGTGCATCAGTACATCCCGAAAGAAATGATGGATAGACCAAAAATGGGATTTGCCATTCCAATTGCTGAATGGATGCAAAAAGAATTAAAAAATCATGTTGAAGAATATTTGAGTGAATCGAGAATTAAAGCGCAAGGAATTTTTAATTGGACAGCCGTTGCTGACTTGAAAAATAGATTTTTCTCTGGCAAAAAAGAACTCGATTCTAAAATGTGGTATTTATTGATGTTTCAAATGTGGTGCGAGCGATGGATGAAGTAAAAAAAGTTCTATATCTATCCTACGATGGTATGACGGATTCATTAGGCCAATCGCAAGTTTTGCCCTATCTAGTTGGTTTGGGCAAAAAAGAAAATATTCAATTTCATCTCATCAGTTTTGAAAAACCCGAGCGTTTCGTGAAATTTAAATCTGAAATTCAAATCATTTGCGATAAAAATAATATTACTTGGCATCCGCTTTCTTACACCAAAAAGCCACCTTTACTTTCTACGCTTTACGATGTTCAGCGCATGAAAAGTTTAGCTTTTCGCTTAAACAAAACAAAATCATTTACCATCGTTCATTGCAGAAGTTATCTTTCGGCAATGGTTGGATTAAAAATGAAACGT
>JBDNIA010000368.1:0-1766 GCA_041688525.1 Crocinitomicaceae bacterium
GACATTACTAAGTGGACAAAGGGTTAAGGAGATTTTCTGTTCAATTAATCTTTCAACTAAAGCTGCGTCATCTAAGCAACGATTTCCGTGGTCAATTCTTACGACATTCAAAAGATCAAGAGCCTCCCAGATATAGTCTACAGGACCTTCTTCTCCAGCATGAGCTACTAATTTGTAACCTTGATTTGAAGATGCTTCAAACACTTTTACAAACTTACTCGGATGGTTACCTATCTCAGATGAGTCTAATCCAACACCATCAATCCAATGCTTGTATGGCAGAGATGATTCGAGTGCTTCAAATGCTGATTCTTCACTTAGATGTCGTAAATAAGACATAATGAGTTTGTAGGAAATATTTAATTCATTTTTGGCTTTTTCAAGTGCTTTATGAATACCGTTAATAACAATATCAAATGAAATACCCCTTTGCGTATGGGTTTGTGGATCGAAAAATACCTCAACATGGACGACGTTTTGGCTGTGTACTTTGCATAGATAGGCCCAAGTCAAGTCGTAAAAATCTTGTTCATGAATTAGTACTTGAGCGCCTGTGTAGTAGATATCCAAAAATTCTTGAAGGTTATTAAACTTATATGCTTTTTTTAATGATTCGATGGAATCATAATCTAGCTCTATATTATTTCGATTGGCTATTTCAAACATGAGTTCAGGTTCAAAACTTCCTTCGATGTGCAAGTGAAGTTCTGCTTTGGGAATACCTTGAATAATTTCTTTTAGTTCAGTTGAATTCATAATATGCAGAGTGTTTTAAGATTATAAATGAAGTACAAAGGTCTTGTATAAGAGCAGTAACGACTTGAAAAGTAACGGACTTTTTAGTGGAAATATACTAAAAAAACAGAAAAGTATTTTAAACTTAATTAAGCAGTTAATTTAAGATAGTTGATCAGCAATTAACTATTTTAAAATGAGCGTTATGAGAACAAGATGATAATTTGTTTTGAATCACCCGTGTATATTTTCAGATGAGAAGAGGTGCGAAGACATACGATTAAAATTCGCAAAAGTGTTTGTAATAAAGAAACTCTACTCTGTAATTATTCTTGGGATGAGGTGCGGCAATCTAGTGAGTAGCTCATAATTTATGAGTTGACTAAAATCACTGAAGGATGAAACCGATAATTCTTGGTTGCCTTGAATACCAATTAGCGTAACCTCATCACCTTTTTTAATTGTTTGATCCATTGTCACGTTCACTGCTAACATACTCATGTTGACTGTCCCAACTACGTCAAAACGAGAACCATTAATGAGTACTTTCCCTTGATTGCTCAGCGAACGGCTGTAACCAAAGGAGTAGCCAATAGGTATTAAAGCAATTTTTGTGGGTTGATTTGTTAAATAGGAAGTTCCATACCCAATAAATTCTCCTGCCTTTACTGTTTTTACGTCCATTACTTTTGTTTTCCAACTCAAAATAGGTTCCATAGGATTTTCATCGGTTTTGTACTTTGTGCAATAATGAACGAAGATTTCTTGAGTAGGGAAAAAGCCGAATTGTAAAATTCCGATGCGCACTAAATCCATTTGTGAACTTGGGTAACGCATAGCAGCTGCAGAACTCGCTAAGTGTTTTTTCGCTTCGGCAAGCCATGGGTATGCTTTTAGCTTCGTTTCATATCTTTTAAAGCGGTTGAACTGATCTTTTATTCGTTTATAATTCGCAATGTTTTCAGCTCCTGCAAAATGCGTGCAAATTCCTTTTACCTCAATATGCTCCAGATTATTTTCTATTTTTTTAA
>JBDNIA010000369.1:0-3307 GCA_041688525.1 Crocinitomicaceae bacterium
ACTCCACCAGCACGAGGTTATATAGGATAAAACTAAAAATATAAGCAAGTAAAATCCATAATTGTTCCAATTTTGAAAAGATTTATGACCGGCAATAAGTAAAACCACCAATGAAATACTCCCAAATAAAAACGCTCCATAACTCGGCGAAAACCATACTTTTAGCAATTGAGGATTGGACCAATCGAAACTTTCTTTACCATAGGAATAATGAAAATAGCTTCCCTCGCTGTATTTCCAATAAATCATTTGGGGCAGCCAAACTAGAAGAAAGCATATTAAAAGTAGAAGCATTGTTTTTGGCTGAATGATCCGTTTAAATCGTTCGCCAATTTCTTCCTTAACATCAAGTTTCCAGAATAAAAATGCAGCTAGAATTAGTATATTCAAAGGTCGAACTAAAACTATTAATCCAGCTATTACTCCCAATGCAATTATCCAACGATTGGATTTAATTTTTAAAAAATTTGTTTTTTCTAATACGCCAAGAAACAATGTAAAAAGGAAAAACGAGTAGACATGTGACATGCCTGTTTCATCTATAGAATAATAAAACAAATTACTGCCCAAATAAAGAAAAGCCAAACCTACATATACGGATTTTTTATTGTTATGTTTAATCAATAACTCACTAAGAATCAGAAGTGAAAGAACTAAATATACCACAGCTGAAACATCAATCGCCCAATTGTACATTCTTGAATAGCCACTTGCTTCGTATCCAAGTAATTCATTTAAAAAATGCGCGGTAAGAAAAAATGGCAGTTGCATTAATGCTACTCCATACGTATACTTGGTGTGGAGTATGTTTTTTTCTTTATCAATGGAAAAACCACCTCCAGTTAGCGTTGCAATTGAGTCTGGCATTGCGTTGGCGTCACATCCATAAATAATGGTAAATGGCAAATAAACATGATAACCTGCTTTGTCTGCCCAAATTTGACTTCTATGTGTAAAGCTTGGGGCCTTTCCATGGTAATTGAAGGAAAGAAAAATCAAAACACCTAAAAACAACACCCACAAAACCGTTGAAATTCTCATAAAAAATTACTTCGTTTTAGAATGTAATCAATTGTCTCTGTTCTCAAAAGTCTCTTCTTTTTTTATCCGAATACGCCGCAGCGCCAAAATAATAAGTAGAGCAAACAAGCCTAAAAAAACAAGGCCTTCAGCGCAAAGAACGATTTCTGCTAGCCAATCCATTATTTAAATTTAACAGCCGTTCCATATGCCATAACTTCAGAAGCACCTTGGGTTATCATGCTAGTCGCAAAACGAACATTAACGATTGCATCTGCGCCTAATCTGTTGGCATCATTTGTCATTCTTTCCAATGCCTGTTCTCTAGACTGAGCTTGGAGTTTGGTGTATTCCTCGATTTCACCACCAATGATGTTTTTAAGTCCTGCAAAAATATCTCGACCAATATTTCTTGCGCGAACTGTACTCCCGCGACAAATTCCTAGAATAGAGTCTATTTCTTTTCCTGGGATAGTTTCTGTTGTTGTTATAATCATAGCTTAAATTTTATTGAATTATCAAACGATATGTTTTTACGCTTTTTTCGGAATGCAAAAGATATACTCCCTTTTCAATAGCAGGAATACACAATTTCCCTTCGGAATTATTAAAAACATGAACTTCTTTTCCAGACATGTCGACAAGGGAAAAAATCGAATTTATTTGGTCTTCGGGTAAAATAATTTCCTGACCTACAGATATAGGGTTGGGATAAATAATATCCGCAATACTCGTGCTTTCGTCTAAGCCAATAATACCAATTTGTCCTTTTTTATAAATTACTTTTTGACTCCCCAAATCTTGATAAACTAAATGAATGACCCCGTTTTTCGCGCGAATGTCTGGATTGGTTTGAATGCCTGCAGAGTTGTTATTGGCTTGCTGATTTGTTAAACTGAATTGACCAAGGTTTTCATTTAACGATATCGCAGTATAAATCTCGTCGTTATTCGAAACAGATTCTGACCAAGCAGCAACCATTAGATCGTTTTCGGAGGAAATCCGCGGGTAATTTTGTGCGTTAGTAGATGTTGAAAGTTCTTGCCTAAGCTGAAAGGCAAGAGTGCTATTGGCGATGCTTTTGGATACATAAACAGTATTCGTTCCAGAAGCAGAACTCATATAAACAGAATAGAGATTTGAGTCAATGAATGTTCCATGCGGACCACTTGCCGGACATGCATTTATCAGCCAGTTTGTTTCATCAATATTGTCACCCGAGCCAAATGTTGCACCATTATCGTTGGAATAAACTCCATAAATATCACGAATATTTGATTCATTATTTCTAAATAGTAAAACTTGTTTATTACCGCTGGAAACCATTTCGGCTGGACAGCAATCACATGCTTCGCCACTCACAATTGCCGCAATTTCCTGCTCGTTAGTATAGGTTTGTCCACCATCCGTTGAACGAGAATATACATATCTCGGGTTCGAACTATTTGCATCATGCACCATATAGGTAATTAATGGATTGCCATTCGCATCCATAGCCATTGAAGGCATCCATGCGCGGTACGTCAAATGATTATCTACACGAATGGTGTCTGAAAATGAAAGTCCTCCGTCTATCGATCGTATGGAATAAATATGGCCTTGTTCAAAAGGCAAAGCTTTAAAAACAACCACTATGGTGTCTCCATGAGCATCCATATCAGGTCCCGTCCAATTTGCAATATAACTTTGCATAGATGAAGGGAGCAAAGGAATTGGGGTAGAAAAGTTCCCCGCAATCTCCTCTTGCGTGAAATAAATTTGTCCGTTTTGAATCCTAGTCATAATAACCATCGCACGATTATCATCCGTCAAGGCTAATCTTGGCCTTACTATTCCGTTATTTGAAGCATTGCCGATCTCTACTTCATTTCCCCAAATGATTTGAGAATATAAATTCCAATTGTAGAAACTAAATATTAAAATTAAAAATAAACTCTTCATACCTCTTATTTAGCATAAATATAAGGAAATAAAAATCTCTTCATTCTCAGTTTTTAGGAATAAGGACTAAATATTTTACATTACATTATTTGCTCTGCACTATTTGCTTATCTTTAAAATGCTGGAGAAAAAATAAATTAAGTTTGTTTACAGAGTATAAATTCGGCAAAACAATCCATTATTTTAATTTTAACTAATTTGTTGTATTGTAAGTTCAAGTAATAAGTGCAACAGATAAATTTAAAACACTTGGGACTAGTCCCAAGTATTTTAGGATCAAAAACCTAAATTTGTCTTGCATGAAAAAATATAAGCAGTTAACCTTAGCACAAAGATATCAAATAGA
>JBDNIA010000370.1:0-2966 GCA_041688525.1 Crocinitomicaceae bacterium
ATCCTTTGGTGTTGGTATTGAATTTTAATACACTTTTACAATCTCAATACCTTTTCCCTGAAACGAAGTATTAAACCCAACATTTTGATTTTTAAGTAATTGCCCAATGGGACTAACCAAAGAAATAACAAAAATCTCATTGTCTTCAACAACAACTTTGCCAAATGCTAAAGCGAAGAAATACAATCCTGAATTAGTTTGAACAAGCGATCCTAGTTGAACTGAAGTATTGACTTCATCTGGTTTTAACATCGCTAAAACTCGATTAAAATCCTGTGCTTTAGCAAATTGCGCATGTGCTTTCTCTTCTTCTTGCTGAAGCATGGCCATTCCCGTTTCGTATTTATCTCCAGCGCTACTTTTCGTCTCGTTATCCTTTGAAAAATTGATCGAATCTATTTCTTTCTGCGTTTCTTCAATTCGAGAAGCAACAATCAATTTCAACTGGTCGACTATCTTATTTTTATCCATTCTTCGCAAAAGTAGAAAAAACTTCCACTCCAATTTCATACCTTTGCCAAAAAAATAAATATCCATTTTGGTTATAATTTAAGTTTTTAATTGAGGCAAATTGAGATGAGCTTCAACGATAATGCTTCTGTATTTGAGAAAGCTTCATTTCGATTTAACGAAGAGTTAAAGTTTAAAGTAAAGCCAGCAATATTCATAGCATGCAACTGTGTAATACGCTAAATAAAGAGGAACTAGAAAATAAACTACGGGCTGACGGTGCACAGTTTGTAACAGCTTCCTTTTATCAATACGCACGAATCGAAAACCCACAACTATTTCGCGATTATTTGTATCAACATCTTGATGCTTTAAAAATCATTGGACGAATTTATGTCGCCAACGAAGGAATCAACGCGCAAATTTCTGTTCCTACTGATTCGATACACCAAATGCGCGAATTCTTGGACGAAATTGAATTTTTAAAAGGTATCCGTCTAAATATGGCCGTTGATGAGGCTGATGTTGAATTTCCTTTCTTAAAATTGAAAGTAAAAGTTCGAGATAAAATTGTTGCTGACGGTCTGAATGACGAGACATTCGACTCTTCAAAAATAGGAATTCATTTATCCGCAGAGGCTTTTAATGCGCTAACCGATAGAGAAGATACCATTTTGATTGACTTCAGAAATCACTACGAATCAGAAGTTGGTCATTTTAAAGGAGCAATTACGCCAGATGTGGATACTTTCCGCGAATCTTTGCCTTTAATTGAAGAAGAATATCTAAAAGGCAATGAAGATAAAAACCTAGTTATGTATTGCACCGGAGGAATTCGTTGTGAAAAAGCATCCGCCTGGTTCAAACATAGAGGATTTAAAAACGTACACCAATTGGAAGGTGGAATCATCAAATACGCCAACGATTGCAAAGAACGTGGGGTTGCCAATAAATTCATTGGTAAAAACTTCGTATTTGACGAAAGACGTGGTGAACGAATTACCGAAGACGTAATCGCTGTTTGTCACCAATGCGGAAATCCTGCCGATACACACACCAATTGCAAAAGCGACGCTTGTCACCTACTCTTTATTCAATGCGAGTCTTGCAAAGAAAAAATGGACAATTGTTGTTCTCAAGATTGTTTGGTCTTCATCCAATTGCCTGAAGACGAGCAAAAAAAACAACGAAAAGGTTTGCAAAACTCTAATTTGATTTACAAAAAAGGTCGTTCGGAGAAATTGCCTTTTAAAAAACATCGTTTTGGATTCCGAAGTAACTTGTTAAAACAGATTAAATAGTCCGTAAATATTGACTGCTAAAGTCTTTCCTTTTCTAGAAAAAACTATCTTTAGACTCAACTTTATAAGCAACTATTGTGATTCAATACATTACTTGGAACGTTACCCCCGAAATTGTCGAAGGCTGGAAAACACCAAATCTTTACGGACTTTTATTTGTGACCGGTCTTATTTTGGGCTATTTCGTGGTTAAACGCATGTTCAAACGAGAAAATATATCTGACGATAGTTTAGATAAATTGGTCATGTACATGGTTCTTGCGACAATTATTGGCGCGAGATTAGGACATGTTTTGTTCTACGGTCCGTATTGGGATGCTGTTGACTCTTATGGAATGATGCAGCAAGGTTATTTCTCACATCCACTCGATATTTTCAAAGTTTGGGAAGGCGGATTGGCGAGTCATGGCGGAGTTATAGCGATACTAATTGCTTTATATATTTATTCAAAAAAAGTAGTGAAAAAACCATATTTATGGATTTTAGACCGAATTGCTGCTCCAGGTGCTATTGGCGCTGCTTTCATTCGTTTTGGAAACCTTGTGAATTCTGAAATCGTGGGTGATCCAACAGACGTTCCTTGGGCATTTAGTTTCCCGCATTATTTCAATGATGTAACGATGAACTATGATGCAACTCCGCGTCATCCCGCGCAATTATACGAAGCTCTCGCTTATTTATTAATCTTTGCAATCATGCTATTTTTATTCTATAAAAAAGAATTGTATACTATTCCTGGTAGAGTCTTTGGCTGGTTCATCATGTTATTGTTTACTGCTCGTTTCTTGGTAGAATTTGTAAAACTTGGTCAAGCCGCTCGCGATGCCGATTTTTTCCTAAACACAGGACAAATGTTGAGTATTCCGTTTATTTTGATTGGAGCTTACTTTGCATTTCGGAAGGTTAAGGCAAGCTTAAAGTAAAAACAAGAATTTTCAGCGCAAATAAAAGCTCAGCGTGCTTTGTGGTTAAAGATTATCCAAAAGTCTTTTCGAAATATTTCCAAAGCGGATCATCTGGAACAGGCGCAGTAATATTGATTTGTTCTTTTGTAACTGGATGTTCGAAGTTTAAATTTCTAGCATGTAAGGAAATAGATTTGTCAGGATTAGAGCGTTTTGCGCCGTATTTTAAATCGCCTTTTATGACGCAACCAATAGTTGAAAGTTGACAACGAATTTGGTGATGACGACCCGTTTCCAATTGAATAGAAAG
>JBDNIA010000371.1:0-2233 GCA_041688525.1 Crocinitomicaceae bacterium
CTTTGACGGATGAGTTTGGTGAGCCAATGGTGGTAATGGGCGCAGATGGATTTGAAAAATTTGTATATCCTGCTCAAGATACTATATGGTACACTTCGGCAGACATTATTCAATACAGAATTAAAGAAGATTGGTTCTTTGATAAAGAGAGATCAGTCTTGGACGTTAGAATTATCGCAATTGCTCCTGTAGTTTTGGATAAAGAGTTGGCTGAAGACGGTTCGTCAAGCATCAAAGGAACGAAAGAATTGTTTTGGCTGTACTTTCCACATTGTCGTTTTATTTTCAATAATTATTTTACCTATAACGATAAGAATGACGCACAATGGATGAGTTTTGATGACTTGTTCTGGAAACGGAGATTTAATGCTGTTATTTACAAAGAAAGTAGTGTTTTCGACCGAAAGATAGAAACTTTCAGAACTGGAGTAGATGCACTGTATGAAAGTCAAAAAATAAAAGAAGATATTAGAACGATTGAACACGATGTATGGTCATTCTAACAACTATATAAACCAAAAAAAAAGGAGGTCGAAAGGTCTCCTTTTTTTTGTTTATCTAGTTTCGTTTCATTAGAATAATTTAGATAACTGTGGTGCTCCGCTGTGTTGTGTAAGTAAACTAATGTGAAGGATTGTAGCTTAGAAACGTTTGTGAATTCGGCTGTTTCTTTTGTAAAAGCGCATGAAATAAAAAGAAAACGTGTACAATAGATACGAGTGTATGGACCAATTATAAGCTTGGTTTGTAGTTCATTCCTTATCTTTTTACTAAAGTATCTTCGAATTGGTCAAGAAGGTATTACCTTTGCGGCATGATTCAATTGGACAATCTTGGTGTTTTCCTTCCCCAAGGCTATTTATTTCAGGGTATAACGGCACAAATCAATAAAAATGATAAGGTTGGTTTAGTAGGTAAAAATGGTGCGGGTAAATCGACTATTTTAAAATTAATTTCGGGCAAAGATAAGCCGTCTGAAGGAAAGATTCATGCACCAAAAGGAACAACGATTGGGTATCTGAGTCAAGATTTAAAATTGGACACGAAAAAATCGGTGTTTAATTTTCTGAATGATAGCAATGAAGAACTTAATCATATCCGAACACGCTTAGATCAAATTAACCACGATTTGGTGGAACGTTCAGACTATGAATCTGAAAGTTACTTGAGCATGTTAGATGAACTGACGGAATTGAATCATTCATTCAATGTACTTGAAGGATTTCAGTGGGAAGAGAAAATTATTTCTACATTAAAAGGTCTAGGTTTTCAAGACGAAGAACTAGAGCGGCCATTGAATACTTTTTCCGGAGGGTGGAAAATGCGCGCAGAATTGGCGCGAATACTTGTTAATAATCCGGATATCGTATTATTAGATGAGCCGACCAATCACTTGGATATACTTTCTATCGCGTGGTTGGAGAGATATTTGCAAAAGTTTGAAGGTGCGGTTGTTGTAATTTCGCACGATAGACTTTTCTTAGATAACGTCACGAAACGAACGTTGGAAATATCGCAAGGTCGATTGTTGGATTTTCCATTTGCTTATACAAAGTATAAATTGGCGCGTGAAGAAGAAATGGAGCGCCTTGAAGGAGCCAAGAAACAACAAGATAAAGATATTAAACATACAGAGGAATTAATTAATAAGTTCCGAGCAAAAAAAAACAAAGCGGCATTTGCGCAATCACTAATTAAAAAATTAGAGAAAACGGAAATCATTCAAGTAGATAATGATGCCGTTGCGAAAATGAAAGTGGCCTTCCCTTTGAGTCATCAACCTGGTAAATGGGTTTTGGACATGAAAGACATGGGGAAAACGTATGACGATAAAGTAATTTTTAAGGACATCAACCTTACAGTTGGTCGAGGTGAAAAAATAGCGCTCTTGGGCGCAAATGGAGTAGGTAAGTCGACACTTTTGAAGCGAGTAATGAATAAAATTCCTGGAGAGGGAATTGTTGAGTATGGTTATAATGTGAATATATCCTATTTCGCACAAGATCAAGCAGAATCATTAGATACGTCTAAAACAATTTATGAAACTGTTGATGAAGTGGCTGTAGGCGAGATTCGACATAAATTGAGAAGTATTCTCGGTGCATTTTTGTTCTCCGGCGATGAAGTGGATAAAAAAGTAGCTATTTTGTCGGGAGGAGAAAGAACACGTTTGGCGCTTTGTCAACTTTTATTGAGTCCGTCCAACTTTCTAATTCTCGATGAGCCAACCAAC
>JBDNIA010000372.1:0-2532 GCA_041688525.1 Crocinitomicaceae bacterium
CATTGAAGCGGAAAAAAATGGAAAACGCGAATTTTCAGGCAAAATTTTAATGGCTACTGTCAAAGGAGACGTGCACGATATAGGTAAAAACATCGTCGGTGTGGTGCTTTCGTGTAACAACTACGAAGTAATCGATATGGGTGTGATGGTACCCGCAAATAAAATAATTGAAAAAGCTATTGAAGAAAATGTCGACGTAATTGGCTTGAGCGGATTGATTACGCCTTCGCTGGATGAAATGGTCCACATGGCGAAAGAAATGGAAAGAGCAAACTTGTCCATTCCGCTTA
The DNA here is from genome assembly GCA_041688525.1 of Crocinitomicaceae bacterium. Taxonomy (GTDB): domain Bacteria; phylum Bacteroidota; class Bacteroidia; order Flavobacteriales_D; family Crocinitomicaceae; genus UBA2040. The sequence continues at coordinate 291 of JBDNIA010000372.1, forward strand.
TGATAGGCGGAGCCACGACCTCGAAAGTTCATACCGCAGTGAAGATTGATAAAAACTACACTTTAGGTCAAACTGTTCATGTCCTCGATGCTTCACGCTCTGTAACTGTTGTTGAAAGTTTGCTTGGAAAGAAAAAAGAAGGCTTTATTTTAGACCTCAAGGATGAATACCAAAGGGTGCGCGAACACCATGAAAAACATCGAGGGGCAAAGCAAATCTTAACCATTGAACAAGCGCGAGCAAACGCCTTAAAAATTGAATTCAACTCCGAAGATATACCTATTCCAAAACAAATAGGAGCAAAGACTTTTGTCGAGTATGATTTGGCAGAATTGCGTGATTATATAGATTGGACGCCATTTTTTCAAACTTGGGAATTACATGGTCGTTATCCAAAAATTTTGAAAGATGAGGTTGTCGGAGAAGAAGCGACAATATTATTGGCTGATGCCAATGAAATGCTAAATAAAATTATCGCTGAAAATTGGCTAGAGGCTAAAGCTGTAATCGGTTTATTTCCAGCTAATTCAGTTGGAGATGATATTGAAATTTACAACGATGAAACACGTACTGAAATTATTCATATACAAAGATCGCTTCGGCAACAAGGAAAGAAAACAGCCCTTGCACCAAATATCGCTTTAGCTGATTTTATAGCACCAAAAGATTCAGGTATAAAAGATTATATCGGTGGTTTTGTTGTTACAACTGGTTTAGGAATTGATCAACATGTTGCAAAATTCGAGGCAGATCATGACGATTATAATTCTATTCTGCTCAAAGCATTAGCCGATCGTTTAGCCGAAGCTTTTGCAGAACGCATGCACGAAAGAGTACGACAAGAATTTTGGGGATATGAAACAGATCATTTGTCGAATGATGATTTAATCGCAGAAAAGTACCGTGGAATTCGTCCGGCACCAGGTTACCCAGCTTGTCCAGATCACACGGAGAAAATTGGTTTATTCAATATACTAAATGCGTCAGAAGAAACAGGAGTAGAACTTACAGAAAGTTTGGCGATGTTTCCGACCGCCGCCGTTTCAGGTTGGTATTTTGGCCATCCACAAGCTAAGTATTTTGGACTGGGGAAAATAAATGCAGATCAAGTTCATGCTTTAGCCGATAGAAAAGGTGTCGCTCGGGACGAGATGGAAAGATGGCTAGGGAGTGTGATGGTATAAGCGAAGAAGAAGGACTCAGAAGACAGATAAAAGCATTTATTTAATAAATTCATACTCGTTTTACTATTCAAAAAACGGTCGACTTGATCCGCTATTGAAAATCATTATACTTCACAGTTAATCAACTATCTTTACCCCGTGAATAAAAGTATAGCAATTATTGGTGGCGGGGCAGCAGGATTTTTCGCGGCAATTTCAGCTAAGGAAAATCATCCAGAGGCAGAAGTAACAATTTTCGAAAAATCGCAAAAGGTTTTAGTAAAAGTCAAAGTTTCTGGAGGTGGACGATGCAACGTCACAAATGGTTGCTCAGATATCGATGAATTGATAAAAGCTTATCCACGCGGAGGCAAAAAGTTGAAATGGCCTTTTAAAGCTTTCAACACAACCGATACGGTAAAGTGGTTTGAAGATCGAGATGTTCCTTTAACACTTCAAGACGATGGCTGCTATTTCCCAGTTTCACAAAATTCCCAGAGTGTAATTGATGCCCTAATGAACGAATGTCGGCGTAATAAAATTAACATCTTTACAGGAAAAGGAGTCGAGAAACTCACGCCAAAAAATGATCAAATAGAATTAAAATTTAAAGATGAAACCCTCGTTTTTGATAAGGTAATCATTGCTTCGGGCGGTTCGCCAAAAACAAGTGGATTGGATTGGTTGAAAAATCTGGGACATACTATTGAAGATTGTGTTCCCTCACTTTTTACTTTCAATATGCCGAATGAATCAGTAAAGGAGTTAATGGGAATCGTTAAAGAAGAAGTGATAACAACGATTCAAGGAACGAAACTTAAAGGCGATGGACCACTTCTTATTACGCACTGGGGAATGAGTGGGCCTGCGATTCTTAAATTATCTGCCTTTGGAGCGAGAATTTTAAGTGAGAAGAATTATGATTTTAAAGTGTTGGTGAATTGGACAAATGAATCAAAAATAGATAAAGTAGTTGCCGAAATTGAGAAAATCGTCCGACTTCATTCTAATAAATTATTGTCAAATTTTAAACCGTACGGAATCAAAGAACGCCTGTGGCTACATTTGTTGAATAGAGC
>JBDNIA010000373.1:0-7774 GCA_041688525.1 Crocinitomicaceae bacterium
ACTAGTTGTGGATGCAGGTGTTCATCGCGCAGCATCAATAAAAGTAGCTGAAGCAGCGAAAATTATTGAGAATACACAGCGAGACGTAAATATTGCTTTAATTAATGAGCTTTCCTTGATTTTTAATAGAATGGGAATTAATACCTACGATGTTTTAGAAGCAGCCGGAACCAAATGGAATTTCTTGAAGTTTTTTCCTGGTTTGGTAGGTGGACATTGCATCGGTGTCGACCCTTACTATTTAACACATAAAGCACAGCAAGCGGGATACCATTCAAAAGTTATCACTAGCGGTCGTTATGTGAACGATTCAATGGGCTTTTATATAGGTAAGCAAACGGCAAAAAAAATAATAGCACAAGGAAAACATATTCAAGACTCCAAAGTTTTAGTTATGGGAGCTACATTTAAAGAGGACGTAAGCGACATTCGAAACTCAAAGGTTATCGATATTGTTAAAGAATTGAAATCATTTCAAGTGCATGTAGATATTATAGATCCACATGCTTCAAGTGAAGAAATGTTCCGCGAGTATGGTGTTGGTTTAGTCGATAAACCAGGTTCGGAATACGATGCAGTGATTGTCGCCGTGAATCACAAAGAATACCAAACACTCTGTGAGGATGATTTTAAATCACTTATGAAAGATGGAAAAGGAATATTTGTAGATATCAAAGGCATATTTCGAGGTAAAATAAAAGAGTTGGAATATTGGAGTTTGTAATTTTAAAGTGAGCCATTAGTCTCGATTTTTAATAAAAACACTATTTAAACGTTTAGAGTTAATGTTCGAACATAATAAAGAAATAGATAACGAGAAATTCTCGAAAAGAATAATGGTAACAGGTGGAGCTGGATTTATTGGTTCACATCTCGTTAGGCTATTAGTGAATAAATACCCAACTTATAAAATAATCAATTTCGATAAGTTGACGTATGCAGGAAACTTAGAGAACTTAAAAGATGTTGAAAATCTAGAGAATTATGTTTTTGAGCGTGGCGACATCTGCTCAAAAGCTAATTTAGAAAAAGTTTTTATGGAACATGCTGTTACAGATGTTATCCATTTAGCTGCCGAATCTCATGTAGATAGAAGTATTGAAGGCCCAATGGAGTTTGTTTTAACGAATGTTTTAGGCACTGTAAATTTATTGCAAGTTGCTAAAGGTTGTTGGTCGGAAAGTGGAGAACATGTGTTTCACCACGTTTCTACAGATGAGGTTTATGGAAGTTTGGCTGAAGAAGGATTGTTTGAAGAAACAACTGCTTATGACCCAAGAAGTCCCTATTCCGCCTCAAAAGCATCGAGTGATCATTTTGTTAATGCATTTTATCATACATACGGTTTTCCTATAAAAATGTCAAACTGTTCTAATAATTATGGAAGTCATCATTTCCCAGAGAAGTTAATTCCCTTGATGATTAATAATATTTTGAATAAGAAACCACTACCTATTTACGGAAAAGGAGATAACATTAGAGATTGGTTGTGGGTTGAAGATCACGCAAGTGCAATTGACGCGATTTTCCATAAAGGTCGTCTTGGCGAATCATATAACATTGGAGGTTTGAACGAATGGAAGAATATCGACCTGGTAAAATTTCTATGTAAGCTGATGGACGAGAAACTAGACCGTAAAAAAGGAGAAAGTGAAGAATTAATTACATATGTCGTGGATCGTGCAGGACACGATATGCGCTATGCCATTGATGCCTCTAAACTTGAAAAAGAACTAGGCTGGAAACCTTCGATTAACTTCGAAAAAGGGCTAGAATTAACCGTTGACTGGTATCTGAAAAATAACGAATGGTTGGAAAATGTGACAAGTGGAGATTACGCGGCCTACTATGAAAACTTCTACGATAAGCGTTAAAAATGAATATATTTAATAAATTGTTGTTAAAAAAATCCGTCTCTGATTTTGATTTTTCGAAATTGAGAACGGATATGCACAGTCATTTAATACCAGGTATTGACGACGGATCTACGGATATGGAGTCTACAATTATCATGTTAAGGAAATTTCAAGATCTTGGCTATAAGAAAGTTATTACTACACCTCATATTAAAACAGGCGTCTTTGATAACACATCGGAAATCATTTTAGCTGGATTTGAAGATGTGAAAGCTGAAATTCTCAAGCAGGGAATTAGCATTGAGTTTGAAGCAGCAGCTGAATATTTCTATGACTTTTCATTTATGGAAAGAATAGAAAAGGATGATATTCTTTCATTTTCTAATAAGCACGTTTTGTTAGAATATTCTTTCAATCAACCACCTATGGGTGAAAACGAAATGTATTTTGCTTTGCAAATGAAGCAATATAAACCGATTCTAGCGCATTTTGAAAGATATCCTTATTACCACGGTTCAGTAAAAAGAGCCCAAGAATTAAGAGATAAAGGCGTAAAGATTCAAGTTAATTTACTCTCACTATTCGGACATTACGGTCCCGAAGTGCAAAAACAAACAGCCTTGCTAATTAAAGAAAATCAGGTCGATTTATTTGGCTCCGACTGCCATAGAATAGAGCATCTTGAGCTTTTGGAAAAAAATAGGCAAAATACGTTATTGAGTAAGTCAAATGTGTTACGTTTGTTTAATAGTGAACTTTAGAATACCTCTGTAAAGGCATAATTTTTTTTTTTAAATTTTAATCATGATATATATTCTCGTATTTCTTTTTCTTGTTTTAGCCATTTTTTTGTGGCAATTAAATAGCCGAAATCAATACAATATTGTTGCGATAAGTCACGGTATTCTCGCTATACTTCTGTTTTTTATGGTTGGATTAGATGTCGCCCCGAATGAAGTCGATGAAATCCAGAGTGGAACCCTAGTGTCTTTAATTCTTTCTGGGATTTTGCTCCTTAACATACTGCTTTCTCGTTTTTGGAAGATTAAAGCTGCTTATTGGCCACCCATATTTGTCCTAATAACATCTACTGCAGTCTTGTGTTTATTGCAAAATGTATTCGATTACAATGGATTTTTAATAGATACGAGTAGTATTTCAATTTTAATGCTGCCTTTTGCGGGTGCTTGTATTGAGCCAATTGCAAATGTGAAAGAAAAAATTCTTGGTAATTTCTTTAAAATTGATTTTAAAAATAGACGTGGTTTTTCGCGGGCGGCTTATTTTTTACTTTTTGGAATATTCCTGCTGATAGCACATTTTATAGGGTCCTATTTTGGAGTAGCACTTTTTGCATTAGGATTTGGAGCAAGTTTATTTTACCATAAAAAATCTTCTGCTCTGTGGAATATGTTTTTGGCATTACTCGCAATCGCAGCAATCGGCCATTTTGCAAAAGAGGCGAAAATTACTGAAAGCTCCCTTTTATTAGGCCGAGTATTGGCAGGTGTGTTTTTCAGTGGTTTTATCGCGTTATTCGTTAATACAATACAAAGAGCAAGAAAAAATGAAATGCTTGGGACCGTATTAACTTGGATTTTGTTGCTGATTATTCCTTCAGTAATAATTTTAGCTGTCACCCAAAATATTAATTTCGGTGGAGGAGACGCCTTTATTGGAATGCTTGTAGGCTTCGCCTTATCGGCGGCATATGGTATTAATACACGTAAAAATGATACAGTTCTTTCCGTTTATTTTGCTTTAGGTATACTGTTAATTCCATTGACAATTAACAAGCAACAGGAAAAAATGGCTACTATTTCTGTAACAGATGAGACAGAAGAAATAGTTGAAGATCCATTTGAATTGGACGGAAAACAAATTGATTTAAAAGGAGAGTACAAAATTGACGCTGAACAGTCGCAACTCACTTTTGAACTTGGACCTGTGGGAGGCCGAACTAAAGGAGCGTTTAAGAGTTTTGAGGGTAACTTTAAATTTGGAGTAGTGAATAAAATATTCGTCAACTTACGGGTCGAGAGTTTGACAACTTTTAATGGCTATAGAGATGAATCCTTAATGGAAGCCGCTTATTTCAACGAATTAAAATTTCCTAAAATGCAGTTTGAATCGACTTCTTTTACGCCAAATGATGAAGGATATGAGGTTCTTGGCAAATTCACAATGTTGGGCAAGATCAGTGATATTAAATTGCAATTAAAATATTTGGGAAAATCTGAATCAAGCTCAAAAGAAATATTTATTGGAAAATCAAGCTTAAATCGAGTAGATTTTGGAATGAAGTCTGATCCAAAAGAAGGCAATGTCGTTGATTTTCAATTTAAAGTTGAATTGGATAAATTAAAAGTATAGCCAACTTCCTTTTAATTTATTACCATCCAAAATCAAAGCTGGAAATGGAATTTTAATATAATGCAGAGGTCGAAGTAATGCTTTCAAGTATTTGTTTTTAATGGGCAATTCACGCATGTCCAAATCTAGCGAAAAAAGGTATTGTCGTTTTGCTTGGAAAGATTGTCCGTTGGTAACATAAATATCTTTGTCACCAACTAGTTTTTGATCCACGCTGTAGCCAAGTGAAAAGCAGATCCAACTCGGCAAAATCCAATTTTCTGTAAATTTTTTAGGCGAAAAGCTTAGCCAATAACTTTGACCATTGTAATCTTTGAAGAATCTTTCTGAAAAATTAGCCCCTAATACAGAGGGGCGCAATGCTGCAAATTCTGTTGGGTGATAAGAAAATTTTAATAACAATCGCTGTTCGTTCCACACTTGCTGTTGCGTTAAAAACCATGTTGCACCTATCGCGTTAGCAGCCATATCTGACCATGAAAAACCCCAAGCGGCATTTCCTCCATCTAATATTTCCAGGCTAGTTTGAAAACCAAATCCAATTCCAGCTCCTACCCAAGTACTTGTTTTTTCTGTTAGACCGTTCCATTTGTAAAGTCGATAGCTTGCTTCGCTGAGATGCATTGCTGAGTAAACGTGACCAGCTTTATCCATTTGCATCCAATCTTTGCTATCGTCGAAAGAATGAAAGTGGGTTTTGTCAAATTCATCGTACCAAACGTTTGAAAGTGCCGTAATTCCACCAATCCAGACTCCGCTTACAGCAGAACTACTAGAAATAAGTCTTTTTTGTTTTATGTCCTTTGGCAAGCTGTCTATTTTTTGAGCAAAATTAGATAGATAAAAGCAGGAAAATATAAGACTCAAAATACAGATACGAAAACTCACAAATCAAAATTACAATATTATCGTCTTTTTATTGTTAACATTTAAATTTGATACAGATAAAAGCAGCAAATGAAATAAGTATTTTTGGTAAAACGGACAAAACGAATGAACGCAATAAGAAAGGACTGGACTGAAATAAAAACAAATGATAGTTGGGCAATTTTTAAAATTATGTCAGAGTTTGTTGAAGGTTACGAGAGAATGGCTCGCATTGGACCGTGCATTTCAATTTTTGGATCAGCTAGAACGAAACCTGAGAATAAATACTACGAATTGGCTGCTGAAATAGCTGATAAATTAGCTCGCGTAGGCTATGGAACTATAACAGGTGGTGGCCCTGGGATTATGGAGGCGGCAAACAAAGGCGCTCAGCAAGGACAAGGAATATCCGTGGGTCTAAAGATCGATTTACCATTTGAGCAATACCACAATCCTTACATAGATCAGCAACATAATTTGGAATTCGATTACTTTTTTGTGCGAAAAGTAATTTTCGTAAAATACTCCCAAGGTTTCGTTATTCTACCCGGTGGTTTTGGCACGTTAGATGAATTTTTCGAAGCACTAACTTTAATTCAAACGAAAAAAATTAATATGCGACCAGTTGTTCTAGTTGGTAGCGATTATTGGACAGGTTTGGTCGATTGGATTAGAAAAGTAATGCTCGAATCCGAAAACAATATCACTGAAAAAGATATGGATTTATTGAAGATTGTGGATACTGCCGATGAAGCTGTAGCGTTTATTGAAGAATTCTATAGAACCAATGAACTTACACCAAATTTTTAAAATCAAGAACACCAAAGAATTCTGAATACATAATTCCTATATTTGTATCTTGAAAATTGGTTAAATGATGTTTTTTAAAAGACTAAAACAGTTTATTTTTTCGAAACACTTTCTGAAAATATCAGGATTAATAGCTTTGATATATATCTTAATTGTAGCTGGAACAGTATATTATCTAGACTCCTATACTAATCATGGTGAGAAAATTCCGGTTCCAAATCTGGTTGGACAAAATGTCAATAATATTTCGGCACTTTTGGAAGAACAGGGCTTAAAATTTGAAATTGTTGACCACGTTTACAACCCAAAGTTGGCCGAAGGAACAATAATAGATCAGGATCCAGCTAAATCTGAAAAATCTAAAATCTTCGTTAAAGTTGACAGAATTATTCGTGTAAGAGTTTCCAAGCGAACGCAATTAGTAGAAATGCCTAGTTTGATTGACAAATCAGAGCGTTTTGCTACGACTATTTTGAAAAATAGGGGTTTGCGTTTAAAAATAAGTTACAAAAATACACCTTAATCTCACGGCGCTGTAATTGAACAAAGATTCAAGGGTGCCAGGATAAAAGAGGGTACTAAAATCCCTATTGGTTCCACGATTGTATTAATAGTCGGACGGTATGAAGGAGGAATGCCTGTTGCAGTGTTAAATTTATACGGTTTAACAATAAGTGAAGCAAGAGAGCGTTTAGCTAGCATACCGGGAATTACGTTTTTCCCGATTTTTCAGAATTGCAATAATTCGGCAGACTCATTGAGCGCAAGGATAGGTTCGCAATCACCTGAATTTGAAGAAGGAGCAATGATGCCATCTGTGGGAACAGTTTCGGTAACAGCAGTTTTAAACTTACCTGAATTGCCAATAAGCGATCCACCTGAATAAGTCATTTTAATAAATGAAGAGTACAATATTTTTTTTCCTTTTAATTAGTTTAAGTGCATTTACTCAGGTCGAGAAAGAACTGCCTATTCTTGTTAACCAAGACCTTTTCTCAAAAGAAGGAAACTCTTTGGTCCAAAAAACAAATATTGGAACATTTGATTCAACATTTATTTACACGACAGACACATTAAGTCTGCCATTTTTTGATGATTTCAGTAAAAATAAATTTCAAAAATACACGGCTCAATTTTCAGATCCAGGTGTGACATCAGTTAAAAAGTTTGCCTTGTTAGATTTGAGCGATATTCCTTTGACATTTTCAACAGTTTTTTCACTAAATTCCACATATCATCGCTACGTTAATGCTGCTTCGGGGACTTTTACGGATACAACATTTATAAGTCAAAACATTAAAATTGGTGATTTAACGTCTTATCCTGTCGTCTATACGAATACAGTCGTTTATCCACATTATATAATTATTGACACAATTGATTATCCAAATCCATTGGATACAATTTTTGTAACGGACAATATTATAGTTCAAGATTCCGCAAGACAATTCTTCAAATTATTGAACGATCCCAAATCGTTGTGGCTGGATTCAAAAGCATATCACAACTATCATTTTGCAGATAAACCTTGGACAATTGGAGTTGTGACTTTTGACGGAATTAACGATAAAGGCTATCCATATTCTTTCGGATCAACAACGGCAGATTATGCTGATCATCTAACCTCAAAGCCTTTAGACCTCTCAGCGGAATCGATCGGGGATTCAATTTATTTGTCATTTTTATATCAAAAACAGGGATTTGGTGAAGAGCCGGAAGAAACGGATTCATTAACCCTTCAATTTTTCAATCCTATTACGAATTCATGGAAACGAGTTTGGGGAGAAAAGGGTGGACCTGTTTCTGATTTTAGAACCGTGCATATTTCAATTGACAATTCTGACTATTTCAATACTGGTTTTCAAATG
>JBDNIA010000374.1:0-2235 GCA_041688525.1 Crocinitomicaceae bacterium
GCATGGCGAGCAGGATTCCGCGAAGGTGTAAAGATGACTCTACTTGACGGAGTTAAAGTTCCTCCCCAAGAAATCAAAGAACGTATTTGGTGGCACAACATTCATAGATTGCGTATGTGGTCAACGGTAGGCGCACATGAAGAAACTGGATTATATGCAATACTTGGAGCTCGAACTGGAACATATTTAACTAATTGTACTGATTGGAATTATGTTGAAGTTAGAGATTTTGAAATTCTTAGCAATTTGTATGAAGAGTATGTTAATCATCAGAATGTAGAGAGAGATGTGCAAGAGTACGGAACATTAATTAAACAACAATTGGGATTAGATTGGCCATGGCTAGATAAACGTCAAAGTAAGTATACGTTAGACTTATATGACGAAACTATTAATCTAGGCCTAACTTACTATCAACAATGAAATACGATATAATCTTTATTAGTTACGCTGAACCAAATGCAGATGCTAATTTTGCCAAACTGAAAGTAAGATTCCCCCATGCTCAGCGAGTACACGGAGTGAAGGGAATCCATCAAGCACATATCGCCGCTGCAAAAAAAGCATTTACAAGAATGTTTTGGGTAGTTGACGGCGACGCAGATATTGTAGATACGTTTAATTTTGATCATGAAGTATCAAAGTACGATCTCGAGTGTGTGCATGTTTGGCGTAGCATTAATCCTGTTAACGGATTAGAGTACGGCTACGGTGGAGTTAAACTATTACCAAAATCTCTCACTGTAAATATGGATCTTTCTAAAACTGATATGACCACTAGTATCAGTTCTTTGTTTAAAGCAATGCCTGACATTAGTAATATTACTGCATTTAATACCGATCCATTTAACAGTTGGAAATCTGCATTTAGAGAATGTTGCAAGTTAGCTAGCAGAACTATTGATAGACAAGATGATGTTGAGACTCAACATAGATTAACAGTATGGTGCAGTACTAGTGTAGATGCTTATGCTCAAGATGGTGCATGCTCCGGTCGAGACTACGGACTAGCGAATAAAAATAACATCGAAGCATTAAAAAAGATCAATGACTTTGAATGGTTAGAGGAGCAGTTCCGTGGACGATAAGGCAAGAATTAAAAAATTTATCCCTATAATGAATGAGGTAAGTCCTACATTCTGCATGGCCAAATGGCACCACACTACTATCTATCTTCAGACAGGCGAGACACATAGCTGTTATCATCCAGCACCACATAAAATTCCCATTGACGAAATCACAATAGATCCTAGTGCATTACATAATACTGTACAAAAAAAGCACGAACGATTAGAAATGCTCAACGGCGGAAAACCTAGCGGTTGCAACTATTGTTGGAACATAGAAGCAATGGGTGAAGAATACATAAGCGATCGTAAAGAACGTAATGCTAGTATCTATACGCCTGAGCGTTTCGAGCAAATTAAAACAGGCGATTGGGATCAAAATATTAATCCGCAATACATAGAAGTTAGCTTCGGAAACGAATGTAACTTCAAATGCGGATATTGCCATCCTAAACACAGTAGTTCTTACTATAAAGAAATCAAAGATTTTGGCCCGTATGACATGGTCAAGAATCATCGTAACGATATTAATTGTTTCAAAATCTATGAAGAAAAAACCAACCCCTACGTAGAAGCATGGTGGAAGTGGTGGCCTGAAGTTAGCAAGACATTAACTATCTTGCGTGTCACCGGCGGTGAACCGTTACTACAAGCCAGCACATGGCGCCTACTTGAGGACCTAGAAATAAATCCGTTACCTAATCTAGAACTCAACATCAATTCAAACTTTGGCGTTAAGCCTATATTGATTGATAGACTTGTAGAAAAAGTAAACAATCTAGTAAACGGTGGAAAGATTAAAGATTTTAAAATTTTTACAAGTATAGATACATGGGGTGCCCCTGCAGAATATCTACGCACTGGATTAGATCTAACAGTATGGGAAAGTAACCTTGACACTTATCTAACCAACACCAGTTTGCCGATTACATTTATGTGTACTTTTAATATTTTAACAGTGACTAATTTTCAAAGTTTGTTAGAGAAGATTCTAGAATGGCGCGAAAAATATAACGGATATAATCAAAATAAATGGCAGCGTGTACGTTTTGATACTCCGTACTTAAAAGAACCGTTGCAATATGACATGAACTTATTGCCTAAAGACGAGTTTATGCCCTACATGCAAAGTCACCTAGACTTCATTCTAGCCAATTCAGACGATAAA
>JBDNIA010000375.1:0-6432 GCA_041688525.1 Crocinitomicaceae bacterium
GTTTATGCCATACATGAAAATAATACTTGGTTTTTTAGCACTAACCCTTTACATGGTTTCATTGGCGCAAACAGGCGGAACGAATGGTTTTGCCATCCTCAATTTACCTTTCAATGCAAGATCACTAGCGTTAGGAACAGATTTTATTTCTGTAAAAGACCAAGATTTAAGTTTAGGCCTTGGAAATCCTTCCCTTATAAATACCAAAATGAGCAAGAGAGCTTCAACCAATCAAGCTCTACTGCCAGCAGGAATAAATTACGGTATGATCAATTATGGTCTCGCTCTAAAAAATGATTTTGTGGGCGTTGCGCATCTGCGCTATGTCGATTATGGAAAATTTACCGCTAGAGATGCCGCAGGAAACGACGCTGGTATTTTTAAACCTATGGATTTTATTATTGGAGCGAGTGTCGCAAAACCTTTTTCACCAAAATTGACAGTCGGTGCTACCTTAAACTTCATTTATTCTCAGTTAGAGTCATATTCATCTTTAGGTGCTTCATTAGATATGGCGGGAAATTATTACAATGAAGAAAACGAATTTTTAGCTACCGTTGTCGTTAAAAATGCGGGATATCAGTTTAAAGGATATACAGCAAACAAACACGATCCACTTCCTGTAGAATTACAAATGTCCATCTCCAAAAAATTAAAGCATGCTCCTTTTCGCTTTAGTTTGTTGGCGCATAATTTGAATCGATGGGACTTGAGTTATGTTGATCCAACAGCAAAACCTACTTTTGATGCATTGACAGGCGACACTATTCCAGTTCCTACAGCGGGTTTTGTTGAAAAAGTTGGTCGGCATTTAACATATCAATTGGAAGTTTTAATTTCAAAAAACATTCATTTTCGAACAGCGTTTGATTATCAAAAAAGACAGGAAATGAAATTAACAGAGCGACCAGGTATTTCAGGGTTTTCCTTTGGGCTTGGTTTGTATTTCAAAAAATTCAACGTCGATTACGGTTTTGGTGTCGTTTCTCGCGCTGGCTATCAACATATGATAAGTTTGAGCACCAACCTCGGTGCTTGGCGAAAATAGTAGATGTAAATTCCTTAATTTTACACCGATGACTAAATGCGAAACTTCTAAAAAAATTACCGTTGCTATTGACGGTCACTCTTCGTGTGGAAAAAGCACATTGGCAAAAGAATTAGCGAAAAAGCTATCTTATATCTACATCGACTCGGGAGCAATGTATCGCGGTGTTGCCTTATACTGTCTGCGCAATAATTGGGTTTCAACGGAACATTTGAATAAGAAAAAAATAATTGAACACTTAAACGAAATAAATCTAGAATTCCAATTTGATGAAAAACTAGATAAACCCGTACTTTATTTAAATGGTGAAAATATTGAAATTTTTATCCGATCTATGGAAATTTCAAATATAGTTTCTCCAATAGCTACAATAAAAGAAGTTCGAATAAAGCTGGTTGAGGAACAACGAAAAATGGCAAGTCAAGGTGGCGTCATTATGGACGGTCGAGATATTGGATCAGTTGTTTTCCCAAATGCCAATTTGAAAATATTTTTAACGGCCAGTTCCGAAATTCGAGCAAAACGAAGATTTGAAGAATTAAGAGCAACAGAACCCAATGTTAAACTTGAGGAAATTATAGTAAATTTACTTGAACGCGACCACATTGACAGTAATCGAGAAGAAAGCCCATTAATTAAAACAGAAGACGCTTGGGTTTTAGATAATAGTTATTTAACCAAAAACGAACAATTATCACTTGTATTAAACAAAATACAGGAAATTTAAACTCAAATGTATTATATTTGCGCCAAAATAAAATTTCTGTTGATTTTTAATTATTTGTTGTGCTAATATGGATTCTATTGGAAAAATTACTGAAGATTTAATCAACCGCAGTCCTTTTTTAAGAGAAGCGATAACTGATAATTTAATAAACATATCTTCTCTTGCACGGAAATTAAAACCAGAAATTGAGCTAAAAATGGGGAAGCCCATTAAAGAAGGTGCAATCGTTATGACCATCAAACGTATGTCACCGGGACTATATCACCGATTAAACATTAAGATTACAAATATGATGTCGGAATTAGGTGATTTTCTAGTTCGAAGTAATTTATCTGATTTCACTTACGAAAATTCAGAATCGCTTAAAAACGCTCAAAGTGAATTTATACATCTAATGCGTCGTGAAAATGATAATTTTTACACGATTTCACAAGGTTTATCGGAAACGACTTTCATTGTTTCAGCAATTCAAAATGATTTAGTTAAAGAGTTTTTCAAAAGCGAAAAATTGAAAGCTCACAACGAAAATCTTGCTTCTGTTACAGTGAAACTGCCAACCGTTAATACTGAAATATACGGAGTTTACTATAACATTCTAAAGCAATTGGCTTGGGAAGGAATCAACATTGTGCAAGTTGTATCCACTTCAAATGAATTCTCTATTGTTGTAAATCAAAATGAAATTGACTCTGCTTTTAGAATTCTGATGGACCTAAAACGATTGAATTAAGTTTGTTGACATTGTTCTTCTGGCGATGCACCGCATAATCCACAAGAAGCTCCTTCTTCCCGAAGCAGCGGATTATTGCTTGCACATGTACCCGCAAACTTACCGTCCTTTTTGGACCAAATTTTAATTGCAATTCCTGCAAAGGCTAAAGCTAATAATCCAATAGAAATCAATATAAGTTTCATGTTAACAATTTTCTTTAAAGTTAAGTTTTTTCACGGTGCGTGCAAAAGTTTTCCTGTTCCGTGATTATTCCATTCAATATTACCTGGCGTATTTGTGAAATATACGTTTCCGGAGCCATTCGTTTCGCACTTTAATAAGGACACATCACCATTGATATATATATCGCCTACAGTTCGGCTACTGCAAAGAACCTTATCTTCCACATGTAATTCTCTTGCATCACCATAAGCATTGCCTTTCACTGAAAAACTTGCATTTTTCGCTGAACCACTAATTACAAAGTTCGCCCAAGAAGGCTCAGCACTTAGATAAAAATTTAAGGTATTGACCTCCAGAATTATTGTTCCTGCCGTTTCTTTGATTTCTATCGTCAATTGTGAACCGGAAATAACGCCAATACTTTTCAAAGGTTCCGACCCATGGTAAATGATTTTATCTAGAGAAACAAAATGTATATCAAGGGTAATTTTCTTTTTTCCACTTCTCAAATAGTCACATTTGTTGGTATTGCTTAATACGAGTTTGTTTTGTTCAATTTCTGAGGTGATCAGGTTTACAACATTCTCACCTCCTTTTACAACTAAATAATTTACCGTATCCTGAATTAAATTGACGATTAAGTGAGACCTAATTTCAATAGCGTTGAAGTTTTCGAGTGGCAAAATTCTTTCAACTGTATCTCCATTAAATTTCCAGCAATGACGATCTTCTGCTTTCTTACAGGCAGAAACTAGGAGAAGAAGAATAAATAATTTTTTCATTTTTTCTTTCTTTTAAATACATATCCTACACTCCATTCCCAATAATCAGCTTTCCCCCAATTTGACTTTAAAGTCCACCCCAATTGAATATTCGATTTAAGTTGGTACCTAACACCAATTCGATGATAAAATCTATCTTCAGGCAGATATCGATCTCTAAAATATCCCCCCATTCCAACAACGGCCGACAATCGATCAAAAGTCAAAACATAACCAGCGAAAAAACCAAGTTGGACAATATCCGTTGGTTTCTTTTCAAATTCAGGCAAATAATCTAAAATCGTGGTCTTATAAACTCCATCTATCGCCATTTCAAGTCCTAACTTTGGGCTAAAGACCTTTCTAGCGAAAATATTTAACCCATAAACCGGATACTTCTTGCCGGAAACAGGAAATACCTCTTTTCTAGAAATAATGCCATTAACACCTAATTGCCAAGGCGATAATTTTTCTCGAACGATTCTGGGTTTTATTCTTGGTTGAATCTTTCCAATATTTCTGCCGTAAGAAAAAGTTAAGAAAGGATAATTCAATCCTAAATTAGGCATTTTTGCGGAGCCATTTGAAAAGTGGGACATTTCAGCTCCCAAAGCAAAGTTATTCGCCTTTGATTGATATCGCAAGTTTATACCCAAGACAACTGTTCCATTGAAATGGGAGGAAATAGCGACATTTTTTGGATTTGTTACTTGGTCGAATACTTTAGTAAGGTACGCAACACCCGTTCCTACTCTCGCATTCAAAGCAAAATTACTAACCCTAAAAAACGGCAATTCACCAAAGGCAAAAAGTCCAAATATATGACCTAAAATTGGTGTATTCCCAGTTTGATTAAAGCATGTCGATATTCCAATTCTCGGTTTGTCATAATAATTTGCCCAAGTAGTTGTGTCTGTTAATTCTATGAAATAAGACAACTCACCTGACCAAACTCGTTCGATCGGTAAATGATTCATGATCGCTCTATGCGGAGAAAGGAAACCATTTCGAATTTTACCTTCCACGCCCCAAGAATTTTGTGCCAGGAGATGATTGGATATTAAAAGCAAAAACAAAATCGATATTTTCAAACGAACCATAGCGCAAAAATAGATTATTATAGTTTTAACGGTGAGAAAAAGTAATTTTATAAAAAAAAATGGATCCAAGACTTGTAGCATTTGAGCGATTACTCAATATAATGGATGAATTGCGTGAAAAATGTCCGTGGGATCAAAAACAGACTTTTGCATCACTTAGACATTTAACAATAGAGGAAACCTATGAATTGACGGATGCAATTCTAGAAGAAAATTGGCCTTCTTTGGAAGGCGAAATCGGGGACATTCTTTTGCACATGGTGTTTTATTCTAAAATTGGAAGCGAACAGAACTTATTCGATATGACCTCAGTTCTGACTAAAATTTGTGATAAGCTCATTTTTCGACATCCGCATATTTACGGCGATGTTGTTGTCCAAAGTGAAGAAGAAGTAAAACAAAATTGGGAAAAGCTGAAGCTTAAAGAAGGTAAAAAATCTGTACTCGAGGGTGTTCCAAAATCACTTCCAGCAATGGTAAAAGCCATGCGCATTCAAGAAAAAGCTAAGGGAATTGGCTTTGAGTGGTCCGACAGAAAAGATGTTTGGGCAAAAGTAAAGGAAGAATTGCAGGAATTTGAGGTAGAAGCTGAATCAAAAAGCAATAAAATGGAGGAAGAGTTCGGTGATTTGCTTTTTTCACTAGTTAATTATTCTCGTTATATGGATATCAATCCAGAAACAGCATTGGCAAAAACGAATAATAAATTTCTAAAACGCTTTCAATTAATGGAAACTTATATAGCGAACGAAAGCCTAAATATTGGCGATTTAAGCCTCGAAAAACTTGATATTTATTGGGAAAAAGCCAAATTAGAATTACGCAAAAAAGAACAATAAAGCGCGTTAAAAACCGTTAAATAAAGGACTGCTACCGATCACAATATTTTATAGCGCAGTGCTCTATTTTATCTTGCTAAAAGCGTATATTCGCACGCTCAATGCAAAATCTTGTTTCCAAATCTATTAAAATGAAGATATTTATTACCCTTGTTTCTCTATTTTTTTCTAGCATATTATTTTCTCAAGACTACAACATTCGTGGATTCATCTACTTAAAAAGCTCTGGTGAACCTGCTCCTTTCGAAAAAGTAAAACTATCCAAAGAAAGTGATGGGACGACTGCCGATGGAGCTATTACAGATGTAAATGGCTTCTTTAGTTTGGCTAAAATACCTGCCGGTAAGTACATCCTAATAATCGAAAACTACACATACAAAAAAATTGAAGAAAAAATAGTTGTAGAGTCTGGAGCTTCTGGAATATTAAATCTTAAATTCTTCTTAGAAAAAGACGAATCTGTGAAGGATTTAGACCAGGTAAACGTTTCAGCAGAAAGCAAACAAAAGAGAACTGAAGTTTTAATTTCGCAAATAAAATTAGACAAAAAAGGTTTGGAAAGAATTCCAAGTATGGGAGCTGAAAATGACATAGTCGGAGCCTTAAGTGTCACCCCTGGCGTCATAACTACTGGAGATCAAGGGGGACAGCTATATGTGCGTGGAGGTACGCCCATTCAAAATAAAATCCTTTTGGATGGAATGACAATTTACAGTCCTTTTCACTCCATAGGTTTCTTTTCAGTTTTTGAAACAGAATTAATTAAAAATGCTGACGTTTACACAGGTGGATTCGACGCAAAATTTGGGGGAAGAATTTCCTCAGTCATGGACATTACCTACCGAGATGGAAATAGGAAAGAATTTGGAGGGAAACTTTCGGTCTCTCCATTTTTGGCTAAAGTAGTTCTAGAAGGTCCTTTTTCTAAACCAAAAGATGGTTCACCGAGCAAAGCTTCTTACATTTTCTCTGGGAAAAAAAGTTTATTAAACACAACGTCTCAGCGGCTTTATCCGGATGTAAACAATGGCAATGGATTACCTTTTACTTTTACAGACGCTA
>JBDNIA010000376.1:0-12264 GCA_041688525.1 Crocinitomicaceae bacterium
GACAAGTTAAAAAAAACGGAAAAAGGCGCCCCTTCCCCACTTTTTGAATTAAATGATGTCAATGGGAAAACAGTTTCGCTGTCCGACTTAAAAGGAAAGTTAGTTTATATCGACATTTGGGCAACTTGGTGCTTACCTTGTATAAAAGAAATACCAAGTTTAGCGAAAATGGAAGAACTCTTTAAAGACAGAGATATTCAGTTTGTCAGCATTTGTACAGAAGACAAGGAGGAACGTCGGAAAGAGACAATCAAAGAGAAAAATCTAGGTGGTCTCCAACTTTTTGCTCCTACCGAGGAAACTTCTTTTTTCAAGGATTATTCTGTTCGAGGAATTCCAAGATTCATCTTAATTGATAAAAACGGAAAGATAATTGATGCAAATGCCAAAAGACCATCTGACCCAGCGCTACAAGAAGAAATAGAAAAACATTTGTAAAGACTAGAACCCAATTTTTCTTTATTTTTGGAAATCTGTTTAAAAAAATGCAAATGCAAAATCATAAGGAGCAAAATCGATGAAAATGGCTAAATACAATATAGATACAATCGAAGAAGGTCAAGGACTTGGTAACTTAAAATTCGGTTTAACAAGAAATGAAGTAGAATCAATTATCGGTGAACCAGAGGAAAAAGAAAATTTCTCATTCACGGAAGACGAGGAAAACTTAACTGAAAGCTGGCACTATGACGAATTAGAATTATCACTTGGATTTGATCAAGAAGACGATTGGCGACTCGTGACAATTTCCATAAGTTCTGAAAACTACAAATTCCGCGACTTTTGTCCTGTTGGTTTGTCAAAGAAAGAACTGAAAACTATACTCGAAGAAAAAGGAATTGATGATCTCGAATTCGAGGACTTATCCACCATTGAAAACCCTTCACACGGATTAATCTCATCTGAATCGTTGGGTTTAAACTTTTGGTTTGACGACGATTCTTTAAATGAAGTACAATGGGGACCTCTTTTTATTGATAATGAAACCGTAAAATGGCCAAAGTAGATAAAACGCCGTAAAGCAATCGCAAGGAATTATAATTAAGAGAATGTGGTGCGACATTGTCAGTACTTTGATTTTTGTGACGCATGTGATTAGCGAGATTACAGCTTATTGAGCGGTAAAATAATTATCATCGAAAACAAGTAGGAATATGCGACAAGAAATCAAATTGATTTGTAAAGCCTCTTCACCCCAGAAAAACTGGTTAGCATATTTTAAATATTGTATTTAGATGTAAAGTGTCTATCTTGCGCCAAATTAATAAATTAACTTTACGTTTTGAAAAAATGAAAGTCTTCTGCCAAATATTATTTTTTTATCAATTAGCCCAATCATTTTCGCTCAGAACATAGTACCCAATGGTGACTTTGAAATTTACACTTCTTTACCCAATAATACTACACAATTTTATAAATGTGTAGGTTGGGGAAATGCAAATAGCCCTTCCACAACGCCGGATTATTATCATACATCGGGATTATTTGGTTCGCACCTTCCAAACAGTGCTTGGACGAATATTTCACCTCATTCGGGCAATGCAATAATGGGGTTTTTGACTTATTCGACTACTTCTACTTCATCCAATTTCCGTGAGTATATAACCGTTCAGTTGTCCACACCAATGATCATTGGGCACACATATTCAGTTTCATTTCATTTATCGAATGGAACTCCTTTGGCTTCTTCCAACGGTTTTTACAGCTCGGGGTTTAGTAGCAATCGTGTAGGACTGGGATTCTCTACATCCGCATTAAATCAAAACTTAAACGCACCTTTAGGTGGTATTGGCATGCCTCAAATTGAAATTCCTGGGCAAGTTTGGTCAACCACTTGGCAAAGTTTTACCTATACCTACCTTGCCGACCAGACCTATACCCATCTCACTATCGGGAATTTTTATACCGATGCAAATACGACCGTTGTTTATCAAGCACCATACACGGGTAGCATAAGTAGCTATTACTTTATAGACCAACTTGCAATCATAGATTTAAATCCCAACATAGATATAATTGGCAGCCCTGCTGTATGTCTCGGTGATTCAATTACACTCACAGCAATTAACGATTCCATCTTTTCTTGGGTGGATAGCTTATATCCAAATATCGTTCTTTCCACGGATTCTATTTTGACCGTTGCTCCAACTATCCCAACAACTTACCTCGTTTACGGAACTATAGATACAGCCTCCTTTACAGTTAACATAAATTATCCACCCAATCTAGATCTTGGGCAAGATACAATTTTGTGTCCAGGGCAAGACTTATTACTAGATGCCTATAGTTTAAATGCCACGTATGTATGGCAAGACAATTCGAATAACGCTACTTTCTTAGTAACGCAAGCAGGAACGTATTGGACTACCATTTCAGATTCAAATTGCAGCATTACCGATACAATTCACGTAACGTACGATTCCATCCCAATGGTTAATCTGGGCAGTGACACTTTATTGTGTATCAACGAAACATTTCTTCTAGACGCTACGAGTACTGCCGTTTCCTATTTATGGCAGGACAGTTCGACCGACTCAACTTATAACGTAACACAACAAGGAACCTACTGGGTTGAACTTTCAACACTTGGCAATTGCAAAAAAAGAGATACAATTAATATCAATTACATTGTGCCTATTTCTCTCGATCTTGGTCCCGACCTTTGGTTATGCCCAGGAGAAACGACAACTTTTGATGCAAGCACTCTAAATTCCTCTTATTTATGGCAAAATGGAGATACAACTGCTTTCTACGACGTCACGCAAACGGGTCAATATTTTGTTGATGTCACGAATTCATGTGAAACAATCAGCGACACAGTTACGGTTACTTATTTTGTGCCACCAATCGGTTATTTAGGAAATGATACGATTGTTTGTGATATGCCAGAAATTTCGATTAGCGTTAATCTCCCTAATTCACAAACCCAATGGCAAGACCAGACAATTTCAGATAATTATTTGGTTACCCAAACAGGAACTTACACGGCTTCAACAACGATGGAAGGTTGTCTTTTCTCTGACCAGATTTCAATCGAAATGAAATCAACTCCTCTCGCTGATTTAGGTCCAGATCTCATTATTTGCGAATTTAGTCAACTTTTAATCACCAATCAGAGTGCTGATCAGGGTACTTTTTTATGGAATACAGGAAGTACCGACAACCAAATTCAGGTATACTCATTTGGTATTTATTCGCTTCAATTATCGAATGAATGCGGAAGCTCCCGAGATACGGTTAGTATTGAAGACAAAGAATGTTCCTGCTTTGTCTATCTTTCCAATTCATTTACTCCCGACCAGGACGAATTCAACAATTCATATGGTCCAAAGCACGATTGTTCGTTCATAGCCTTCAATCTAAAAATATACAACCGCTGGGGCGAAATGATTTGGGAATCAAATGACCCAGATGCACAATGGGATGGAACCTATCAAGGCAAAACGGCGCCCCAAGGTGTTTACATTTATAAACTAAAGTACAGCAGCGAACAGATTTTAAACAAAGTTATCTCTGGTCATGTGCAATTGCTGCGGTAAAATGCCTTTTGGTTTTTACCATTCTTAATTACTCCAATTGTTAGCACCTTAATTTTTGTGTTCCATTTTATTTTGTGAAGAACTCATATTTAGTATCTGAAAACCATTGAAATAACTCTTATCAAAAAAATCACAGTTAATACAAACAGTGTAGGTTTAATTTGAAATTCTTGCTATTTTTACTAATGAACATATTTGTATCGCTAAAAAGTATTTAATGACTCCTCTATTTCTTGTGTGAAGGTGGAATAATTAAGATAAACCTTTCAATCAGTTCTTTTTAGATAAATTAATGTGTTTAGCATCAATTTTTTAAACAAAATTTATAGCTTTATTTATGATAAAAAAAACTATTTTCTCTACAATAATCCTCTTTCTTTTCGCGCTGATTAGTAGCCTTAATTTTACCTTTGCTCAAGGTTGTGGACCACTTATACTAGATTCAATTGGCAATCCTGGGGAATACACATACAATTCTTTAACAGAATCTGGCGGAATTAGAAATGGCCCTGGGTATAATGGAGCAACTATCTACTACCCGACGAATGCAACGCCTCCTTTTTCAGGAATGGCTATTGTTCCCGGTTATGTATCTGCGCAATCGTCCATCCAGAACTGGGGACCATTTTTGGCTTCTCATGGTATTGTCGCGATGACGATTGGAACAAATAGTCTCTTCGACCAGCCAGAAGACAGAAGAGATGCTTTGTTGGATGCATTAATTACATTGAAAGGCGAGAATAGTCGATCAGGCTCTCCTCTTCTAGGTAATCTTGATATAACTAAACTTGCTGTTGGTGGCTGGTCAATGGGCGGCGGGGGCGCTCAACTTGCTGCAAGAATGGATACAACGTTAAAAGCTGTTATGGCGCTTTGTCCATGGCTAAATCCGAATCAATTAACGCCTGCAACACTTAATCATCCCGTTCCTATTTTATTTTTTAGCGGTGAAAATGATGGCGTCGCTCCACCCGCTTCTCACGCAAACGTGCATTACAATTACACACCTTCTTCTACGCATAAAATGCTATTTGAAATCGCATCGGGAGACCATTCCGTAGCGAATAACCCCAATGGCGGCAGCGAATATGTTGGGAAAATTGCCATTGCTTGGTTAAAGAATTTTTTAGTAGGTGATACCTGTTATTGCCCTTTAGTGCTCAATACTCCTCCAACCGCTTCCAACTACTTGTTAAATATAAACTGCTCTTCTATCGCTTCAGTTAATAAACAGATAGCACAAGGAAATAATGCTTACCAAATTTTCCCAAATCCTTGCAATGGTAGTATTCAACTAAAAGTTAACGCTTTTGTTCCCGGAACGAATTATCAAATTATTTCGATGACTGGAACGGTAGTTAATAGAGGTGAGGTTTTGAGTCAAACTATGAATATTTTACTTGATAATCTAGCACCTGGAATTTACGCGTTCAATCTGCGCACTGCGGAAAGTTCAACTCAAACTCGTTTTATAGTACAATAAATAGTTCCGAATCGCAGGTTCAAATCAAAGAATAAGATTGAAATCAGCGAACTAAATAAATATCAAACAGTTATGATTGAACCTTTTAGAATTCTAATATTGTTATATAGTGCGTTTTTTTTGGCCAGTTGTGCATCAAAAAAAATAAACGACATTCCATATTTAACCAAATCTGTTGCAATAGTTGAATCTTTTCCTAAGCTAACTATTTTTCAAGCGCATGATTCTGAAAAAAAGCCTGTAATTGTTTTCATTCACGGCGGTTATTGGAATAAAGGGAATAAGGATATGTACAAATTTTTAGGCCGACATTTTGCTAAAAAAGGAATCCTAACTGTAATTCCTAATTATACTTTAAGTCCCAAAGGAAACTACAATACCATGGCAAGAGAGGTTGCTGCAGCCATCAAATGGACAAATGAAAACATCTCTAAATATAACGGAAATCCAGACCAAATATTTCTTATGGGACATTCGGCTGGTGGCCATTTAATAGCCCTTGTTGGCACGAATCCCAAATATTTAGAAAATACGAAAATAATTAAAGGTATTATCCTGAACGATGCAGCAGGATTGGATATGTATTCTTATCTAAAAGAATATCCTCCAAAGAAAGACCACAACTATGATGTAACTTGGACCGAAAATCAGGACAATTGGAAAGATGCTTCACCAATTAATTTTTTATCCAAAAAAATACCACCATTTTTGATTTACGTGGGCACAAAATCATTTCCTTCTATTATATCATCGAATAAAGATTTTGTCGAAAAGTTGAATCAATATCAGCCAAATGTTGAGATCAATTATCTACCAAAAAAACATGTAGCAATGATGGGGCAATATTTGTTTCCTTGGAATAAACATTACAAAGAAATAACTGAGTTTATATATCTTCAAAATAAAATTTAAAGTTGCG
This sequence comes from Crocinitomicaceae bacterium, assembly GCA_041688525.1. Lineage (GTDB taxonomy): Bacteria > Bacteroidota > Bacteroidia > Flavobacteriales_D > Crocinitomicaceae > UBA2040. Next base: position 5,942 of record JBDNIA010000376.1, read on the forward strand.
CTATACATTCGTCAAGCTTCATCCAATAAAATCTAAATAAACAGCAAAAAATAGGATGATTAAAAACTATTTCGACAAGAAATTCGAGTTAAGGTATTTCGAAATGAACGAAATTGGTGTCGCATCACCATCGAGTATGCTGACGTTTTTGGAAGAAACAGCAGCAAAACATAGTCATTCTATCAATAAGAGTTTATATCAATTAGCTCAACAAAATAGAGGGTGGGTTTTAGTTTCTGGCGTCATGAAAATGGAAAGGTATCCACGATACAAAGAAAAAATAACGATTAGAACGTGGTTGTCAAACTACTCCATAATTAAAGGAACAGGAGAGAATATTATCGACGATGAACAAAACACTATCATAGGTAGAGCAAAGGGATTATGGGTATTTTTCGATATTGACAAAAGAAGACCCACTCCAATTTTGGATGAAATCAAAGAAAAATGGTATTTCTGTTCCGAAACAAGTGTTAATACAAATATTTCGAAAAAAATTGCAGCGGTTGAACACCCAGATTATGAATTAAAATTCAAAATAAATGGATACAATACAGATATCAATAAGCACTTGAATAATATTCGTTATTTGCAGTGGCTAGTTGAAACAGTTCCCGATGAAATTAGTGATGAACATTATCTATTTTAAATCGACGGAAGATTCATTTCCGAGGCGCATTATGGACAATCCATTATCCTAGGAACAAAAGATTCATTGGCGCGAATGAGGTTTCCTTTGTTCATTCAATGCGAATTGAAAGTACGGGAATAATCTGTGCAACAGCAAAACGATCTGGAAGAAAATACGGAAGTCTAAAGAGGTATAAAAACGCGAATAGACAAAGAAGATGGAGTACGATTATGTCATTATAGGAAGTGGTTTGGGAGGTTCGGTTAGTGCCTTGCGCTTATCAAAAAAAGGATATAAGGTTTTGGTTATTGAAAAGGGAAAATGGTTTGCTGCCGAAGATTTTCCTAAGACCAATTGGAATTTTAGAAAATGGCTTTGGTTTCCTGGTTTGCGCTTTTTTGGCATTATGAAACTAACTATCTTCAAGCATGTCGCAGTTCTTTCAGGAACAGGTGTTGGTGGAGGATCATTAGTATACGCAAACACTTTACCAATACCAAAATCAGCATTTTTCACAACCGGCAGTTGGAGTAAATTGAACGATTGGGAAACCGAACTTGTTCCCTATTATCAAGAAGCTTTAAAAATGCTTGGTGCTTCCAAAAACCCAAAATTATTTGCTGGTGATCTTGGGCTCAAAAAAGTGGCTCAAAAACTCAATATGGAGGATAAATTCAACGCCACCAACGTTGCTATTTATTTCGGAGAAGAAAATGTCACCAAGGCGGATCCTTATTTTGAAGGTGAAGGCCCAGAAAGAAAGGGTTGTAATTATTGTGGAGCTTGTATGACTGGATGCAGAAATAATTCTAAAAACACCTTGGACAAAAACTATCTGTACTTGGCTCAAAAAGACGGAGCTGAAATATTGGCCGAACATGAAGTGTATGATGTGAGACCAATCAACACAAACAATGGAGAAAATGGCTACGAAATACTCATAAAAACAAGTACAAAATTCATTTCAAGAAAAAGGAAAATAACGAGCAAGGGTGTTATTTTTTCAGGAGGAGTGCTAGGCACCATAAAACTTCTACTTAATTTAAAAATCAGTTCATTACCAAATATTTCAGATCGACTAGGTCAAGACATAAGAACCAACAATGAAACCTTGGTGAGTGTCTCCAGTCTTGAGAAAGATAAAAACTATTCAAAAGGTGTGGCCATAGGCAGTATTTTAGATACGGATAAAAATAGTCATCTCGAAATCTGTAGATATTCTGAAGGCTCCAACGCATGGAAATTAATTCATATGCCCTATGTTACTGGCAAAAATATTTTCATTCGGTTGGCGAAAGTTATTTGTGCTTTGGTTAAATCTCCGATTAAGTATTTCAAAGTTTATTTTGTCAACAGTTGGGCAAAAAAAACAGTTGTACTGCTTTTCATGCAAACCTTGGATAGTACTCTTCGATTCAAAAAGAATATTTTTGGCTTTATGACCTCGACTGTTAGCACGGGAAAAAAACCAACACCTTTTATTCAAGAATCCGTCCAGTTGATAAAAGAATATAGCAAAGCTGTAAATGGTGTGAGCACCTCTTTTGCCTTAGAAATACTTGCGGGTATTCCTTCAACTGCCCATATTTTGGGCGGCGCAGTGATGGGCGAAAATCCTTCTGAAGGCGTTATCGATAAAAACAACAAGGTTTTTGGCTATACAAATCTTTATATTATTGATGGTTCAATGATTTCTGCAAATCCAGGGGTCAATCCATCTTTATCCATAACGGCAATTGCAGAGCGTGCGATAAATCAAATTCCAACTAAAAGTGAGCTTATAGTATGATATTTAGCAACTCGAAAGGACTGTGGCCAGAAAAGGATTTGCTATTCTAAACACTTGTTTTCTAGATTTTAAGATCGTGATTCGATTTACTTAAAACCTTCTTATGGGCATGTATTTGATGCTATTTACGACACGATTCAGGAAGTAAAACCACCTGCCGAAAATCAAGAGATCGCGAGACAAGAACTTGAAATTTGAAAAGGACTATAAACACTTCAACGCAATTACCTTAACTTTACAGACAAATTGTAAATACGATTGAAGGAAAAGCTCAAACAACTAGAATTATTTTTAAAAAGGTCCAACTTTAACCGAGGAATTCGTCTTGGAGTTGGAATTTCTCTGCCTATCATTGTACTTTATTTTCTAGGTTATTTTGAATACGTGCCAGCTCTTGTCGTTGGTGTTTTATTAAATGCACCGAGCGACATTCCCGGAAGTTTGAAGCGAAAAGTAATTGCTGTTTTAATCAATATTGGATTAATAATGCTTACGACGACCATCATACTTTTTTCAAAACCCTTTCTATCTCTTTTATTGTCGGCTCTTGCCGTCATTTCCTTTGCTGTTTCGCTGGTTTCAGTTTATGGTTTTAGAGCCTCTTTGGTGTCCTTTTCTGGCTTGATGGCAATGGTGTTAGCATTTGCCATTCAAAAAGAAACGACCATTGAAATTTTGATTCATGTTTCCTTAATGGGCGTTGGTGGACTTTTGTACTTAGTAATCAGTATTATTTTTCAAATGCTAGCGCCTAAAAAAGATCAGAATCAACTATTGTCAGATACGCTTCTCTTGATTGGTAAATATTTAAAACTACGCGCCAAATTACTGACTAAGCAAACCAAACGAGATGAACTTCTGAAGCAAACTTTTGTTCTTCAAAATCGCATTAATGAAAAACACGAAACACTGAGAGAGTTGCTCCTTAAAGAACGAAAGCGTTCCGGACATTCGCGTTCTGATGAAAAACAATTGTTGATTTTCATTTCCTCCATTAACATCTTCGAACTAATAGAAGCAAAACAGTTAGATTACACTATGATTGATGAGATTTTTGGCGAGCGTAAGGAATTTCTGCAAGCCGCCAAAGAACTGAACAAAATCATGGGCAACCAGCTCATACGTTTGTCCGAAATATTGATTCAAAACAATAAAATACCAGATAAAGATATTCTTTTAAATGCATTGACAAAAGCCAACGAATCTATCACAAATTATGTTGATGTCGTAAAATTACCTCAAGCACGGAAAGGGGCTTTGGTATTGAGAAATTTATATGATTATCAAGAACAACTACTCCAAGAAATCAGGGCTATACGCCGCGTTATGACCGATGTCAAAGATGCCTCACAAGTATCTTTAAAAAGACAGGATTCCAGCCAATTTCTGACGCTTCAAGAGTACAGACTGAGTATCTTTTTTCAAAATTTCAGTTTAAAATCTAAAATGTTCCGGCATTCGTTGCGTTTAAGTGCTGCAATGGTATTTGCCTTTCTATTAGGTTTATTTTTTGAAATCCAAAACACCTATTGGATTTTGCTAACAATCGCTGTGATTATGCGACCGAGTTATGGACTAACCAAGGAACGTTCAAAAGATCGCATCATCGGCACGTTGATTGGTGCTGCGGTTGCAGTTGGCATTGTATTAATTACTCAAAACGTAGTGGTCTATTCGGTATTGGCATTTATTTCGTTCATACTGGCATTTTCATTGATTCAGCAGAATTATAAATCAGCAGCTGCATTAATAACCATTAGTATTGTCTTTGTGTATTCCTTAATCCACCCAAATTCATTTGAAGTTATTCAATACCGGGTTGTCGACACCATTATTGGGGCAACTATCGCCGTCATTGCCAATTACGTGATTTTACCGAGTTGGGAAGTCGACAATCTCAAACTGGTACTTCTGAATGCTCTAAACATGAATAAAAACTATCTTTTAGCGACGCAGGAGTTATATCGAGATAAAGCAAAAAACAGACTCTCTTATAACGTAGCTAGGAAAGAGGTTTTTCTTGCCATAAGTAATTTAAATGCTGCCTTCCAACGATTGACCCAAGATCCAAAATCCAAACAGAAAGAATATCAATTAATTTATGAAATTGTGACACTTAACCAGACCATGATTTCGGCGATTGCCTCTATCAGTAATTTTATAATCAATCATAAAACCACACCAGCCTCGGCAGAATTTAACGAACTTATTCTAAAAATCGCTAATACTTTACAAGCTTCGATAGACATTTTAGACCAGACACAGCAAAACGAAAAAATCGCTGAGGAAGCAGTTGAATATGCCGAAGAAACCTTGTTGGGAAAATACCAGGAATTATCAAATTTAAGAGATGAAAATATTCGGCTAGGAAATACCGAAATAGATAAGGATACGCTTCATGGTCTTCAAGAGGCATTTTTAATCGCCAATCAAATGAATTGGTTGAAATCCCTCTCAGAAAACCTTAAAAAGACGACGGAAATTTATGGAGACTCACTTTCAGGGGAAATTGCGAAATAGAAAGTTCGTTGAAAGTACTTTAATCAATTTTTAAATCATCCCGCCTAAATGTTCCTTCAATTCCGCAACTGGAATTTTTGAGGATTCATCTTCGCTTTCGAGCTCTGGAACTATTACAATAGAAGAAATATACAAAATTCTTGTTCTCTCCCCTATTTCATGCACGACGAATTGCTCAGCTGCGGACTCGGCAGTTTCAGGATCTAAATGAGGAAGATTTTTCGCTTCGATAACCAGTTCTATCATTCCGTCTTCATCCTCAAAAATAAGAAAGTGCCACTGTGAAGCATCAATGAATTGTTCATCCATATAATCGTCGTAAATCGTGAACTGACGGTTCCATTTTCTTGCCGGTTTGCCCGCATAAAAAAGCCAATCCATATGCTTGGGTGCAACAGCCATTATTTCTTGACTCAACTCCAGCATGTCTGGATTTCCATTGGAGGAAAGCGTAAGAAACCAGCGTTCGTCTTCATTTAAGCCAATATCCCAAGTAAATACGCCAAGACCTAGAATCTGTTCATTCATTTGATCAACAACAAATTCTCTTTGTCTTGCATTTTCATTTTCAATGCATTCTTTAATAACTTTCTCGCTCTTAACGAACCATTGCCAAAATTTATGAATATTACCGTCTTCTAATTCCATTTATCTGATCTTGAGCGAAAGGTACGGGTAATTCGGTGAAAAGTGCCAATTACGGCATCAAGCTTGGACACCACATTAGCCAATCCCGCCCCAATTACGTAAATTTGTTTCATTAAAATTAAAACAATGAAAAAACCAACTCCCGAAGCGAAAGCGCTCTCTCTTTTTTTAATGGCCTTTAAAAAAACAAATCCTGTTTGCAAAGAGAAAGCAAAACGTATCAATAAGCAATGGGGTCTTGTGGAATCCAACGATTTGGATCAGAAAATTTACAACAATGAAGTGCAGGATATGCTAACGTCGTTCGGTGGTTATTCAGAAGTTATAGAGAAGACTGTAAAATTTTATATCGAAAAAACAGGCGAATGGACCTTGCAAGGTACTGACCAATATTGTATAGATGCCCAAAAAGTAGCTGACCAAATTTTGAACAAACAGTAGAAGCATGATTAAGCACACACTTAAGGACGAATTAGTCCATCTTTCTATTGATAAAAAGGATTTTGCACATAGAATACCCGCTGATAAAATCGGGAAAGCAATTCAATGGAGAATTGGTAAAAAAGGCACAGACGGTATCATTATTCGAAATATTTCGAAGTGGACGCTTCGCCTTTTTACTCAACAAATTACTGATATAAAGCACGTTGAACAATTCCAAAGCATTGTCCACCAATATGCTCCAAAAAACAATATCGATTGGAAAGCGACGCTTTTAGCACTTACTATTCAAAA
>JBDNIA010000377.1:0-4538 GCA_041688525.1 Crocinitomicaceae bacterium
AATAAAAATAACATTAGACTAGATTTATTTAAAGGCAGAGAATAACTATTCTCTGCCTTTTCTTTTTTATTATCATTATCTTCTGTATCTGACATAAGAGATGGTGATACTTCGACTTGTGAAAAATTAGATTGAATAGTTAGCATAATTAATGAAAGAACTAAGATTTATAATATGCTCACAGGTCAAAAATAGAAGTAGTTGATATTAGTAAAAAAAGGATCTAATTTTATTCAAATCCAATCCGGAATTCAAACTTTCACAAGACAAATCGTGAGAGAAGAATGTGGTTTGGATTTGAATAAATGAGATTCTCTAATAATTTTAAGAGAGTTAATTTGGGGAGTTAACCCCAAAACAAAACCTCACCAACCCTTCAAATTCAATTTCATTTTTTCTAAAGCTCCTTACATCATTCCCTTCATGTGCAATACAAACCAACTCATCCGAATGCCCCAAAGTCAACTCCAAATCGTGGCTTGAGTAAACAATCGTTTTTTTCAATTTTATAGCAATCTCAGTTAGTTTATCCAAAACCTTCTTCTTATTCGAATAATCTAAAAAAGCAGTAGGTTCATCCAAGAAAATGTATTGGGTTTCTTGTGTTAAGACTTTGGCAATGGCCAACATTTGACGTTCACCGTCGCTTAGTTCTTCCGTAAATTTGTCTGCTAAATGTTCTATTTCTAAAGTCGAAAAACTCTGATTGACAATATCCTCATCTTTAGTTGATAATCGTCCGAAAGCATTCGTATACGGTGAGCGGCCAAGTGCAACATATTCTTTTGCTTTCATGTAAGGAACGCCAGCAAAACGACTTTGCACGAAACCGAATAGTTTAGATTTTTCAATTGGGCTTAGAACGGAAGAAGCCTTGTTACCAATTGATATTCCACCTGAAATTGCTGGAATTTGTCCAATCAAGGTTTTCATAAAAGTGGTTTTTCCACGACCGTTAGCTCCAATTAAAGCATATATTTTACCTGCTTCCAAGTTTAGTTATTGAATTTCAAGTAAGGTTGTCGAATAACCAATATGTAAGTTCGTTAATTTCATCGTGCAATTCGTTTTACGATGAAATAAATAACCATTGGTGCGCCTATCAGAGAAGTAACAGCATTGATGGGCAGAGGTAGTGTTTCAGCAAATAATTGAACAACAATATCGCAGAAGACTAAAAAGACAGCGCCTAGAATTAAGGAAGCAGGAAGCAAAATTCTGTGATCTTGTGTTTTGAATATGATTTTCACCAAATTGGGAACAGCCAAGCCAATGAAAGCGATTGGCCCGCAGAAAGCCGTAACCAAACCAGTCAAAACAGCTGTGATTAAAATGATGAGCAAACGAATATTTCGAATTGAAATCCCCAACAATTCGGCTTCCGTTTCGCCTAATACAAATGCATTCAAAGGTTTTACAATAAAAAAAGAAGCTATCATTCCCAGGAAAAAGAGTAATAATATAAACGGTAATTGGGCAGTTTGTACTTGTTGTAAAGAACCCATTGCCCAAAGCGTGAACATTTTCAGGGCATTTGCTTCGGATAAGTACTGTAATATAGATATCAAGGCTCCTGAGAAACTGCCGAGCATTAATCCGATCAAGAGGAGAGAGATACCTTGTTTTATTTTGAATGAGATTCCCAAAATGATAAAACCGAAAACTAAAGCACCAATCAAAGCGCTTGAAACCAATCCGAAATCATTCTGAAAGAAGGTGAATCCTGTCATTAAAGAAATCGCGACAAATAGGCTTGATCCCGAATTTATTCCAAGTATGTATGGTCCAGCCAGAGGATTATTGAATAATGTTTGCATCATTAAGCCTGAAACCGATAAAGCGGATCCAGCTAAACAAGCCATTACAAAACGTGGAAAACGAAATTCTCGCACGATGAGGTGTTCTGAATTGCTCGAATCAAAATGGAGCCATGCATCTGTAAATGTTGACCAAGAAATAGAGATTTCTCCAGCTGCAAAATGACATACAAAGGCAATTGGCAAAATGACCAACAAGACTAAAAGTAGAAATCTATTTTTTTTGACGCGCATTATTTTACTTCCTTGTAAAAATACAAATCCTTCTTCGGAAAAGCTTTTGAATGAAAAATGCTCAAATAATCTGATAGAACTTTTTGCGGTTCAATCGCCGACATTTCCCAATATCGATTTCCACTTCTGGAATAATCATAAATAGGGTTTTTAGTAACTGGTCCCAAATATTTCAATCGTGGATAGGCACCAAAAAGTTTTGCTTTTGTCGGCATTCCTGGGTTAATCCAAAATTCTGTATCCAAATTTTCTGAAAGAACTTTTTCCATCGTCAATGAAACAGAGCCTGTACCTTCGGTTTTCGCATAACGATAGTCAACATGAGCATCTTTGAACAAAACAGCATTAAAACTTTCTCCAGCGGGCGCGAACCACGTTTCACCATACATATTTCCGCTAATGATTGTTGGCAAATCCGAAAGTTTTTCCGCTTTTGCTTTTAAGGCTAAATATTCTATTTCAATTCTATTGAAATACGTTTTTGCTTCCTGTTCTTTTCCGGTTAAATAACCAAACAGTAAAATCCATTCCGCTTTACCCAAAGGATGTATTTCGCGCCAGTCGTAGTTGACGATACATTTCATTCCAGCGGCTTCCAATTGTTTCTGATGTGGGAATTCTTTGCCAAAACCACTATAAATAAGCGCTCTACATTTCGACTTCAACAAAGACTCAACAGGAATTTGCCCCTCTTCTCCTAATTCGAGAACTTTTCCATTCTCAATTTTTTTCATTAGCTCAGGATTGTAAACATAATTTCTATTGGTAACGCCTACAATTTTGTCAATGGATTTTAAAACTGCTAGCATTCCAACGTGCGTGCTCGAAAGAACACTCATTTTATCAATCGGAACTTTAAGTTGATTTGTCGTTTTATCAGCTTCTTGGGAAATATGTATAGTCTGTTCTACTTTATTGGTTTCGGGGGAAAGAATTTCAATTTGAGTGAATTTTCCTTTTTCAGAAATTCTTAAATATTTCGAATAACGAATAATATTCTCGTCCGATTGCGCGCTAGTTGGTTTCTCTTCTTTACAAGAAAACAGGATGAAGGAAATAAAAAATAGTACGGATAAAATTTTCATTGTGCAAAGATAATCAACTATGCACTCTTTGCGGTAATTTTTTGAGACCGAGCGAAGTTGAAGGCACAAAAAAAACCTCCAATCTTACGAGAGGAGGTTTCCTTTTTTTTCGTTCGGAAAATTATTCTCCGACAACTTCAATTTTGAATGAAGCGATAACACCTTTTGCGATATTAGCGTCAACGTCGTAAGTTCCAACTTCTTTAATCATATCCTCTTTGATTTTCAAAGCTTTACGATCGATATCGAAACCTGCAGCTTTCAATGCTTCAGATACTTGAATTGTGTTAATTGAACCAAATATTTTACCATTCTCACCTGCTTTTGTCATGATTTTCAATGACAAAACGTTGATTTGAGCAGCCAATGCTTCAGCTTCAGCTAACATTTTTGATTCTTTATGTGCTCTTTGTTTTAACATTTCTGCGTGACCTTTCTTTGCAGAAGTGGTCGCCAAAACAGCGTAACCTTGAGGAATTAAGAAATTTCTTCCGTATCCTGGTTTTACTGCTACCATCTCATCTTTGAACCCAAGCTTGTCAACGGTTTTTTTAAGAATTACATCCATCTTTTAAATTTTTTAAATCGTTTACAAACTTATTTCAACATATCTCCAACATACGGAAGAACTGCAATGTGACGAGCTCTTTTAATCGCTTTGTTCACTCTCTTCTGGTATTTCGCAGAAGTTCCTGTTAAACGACGAGGTAAAATTTTACCTTGCTCATTAACTAATTTCAATAAGAAACTAGCGTCTTTGTAATCGATGAATTTGATGCCGCTTTTTTGAAAACGACAATATTTACTTTTTGTAATGTCGATGTTAATCGGCGTTAGGTAACGAATATCATTTTGTGCCATGTCTGTACTTTTTTGACGATTAATAATTAAGCTTCTGCAGTTTCAGTTTTCGCTTTCCCCATTTTGGATCTGCGCTTGTCTGCATACTCTAGATGATCTTTTTCCATCTTAATGGTCAAGAAACGCATTACACGTTCATCTCTTTTCAAGGTTAATTCGAACTCAGCAATTACTTGAGAATCACATTCGAATTGTGAAAGGAAATAAAATCCAGTTGATTTTTTTTGAATTGGGTACGCTAATTTGCGTAAGCCCCAACTTTCCGAGTGCTTAATTTTACCGCCAAGTTCTGTAACTTGAGCTTCGAATTTTTGCACTGCTTCCTTTGCCTGATCCTCAGACAAAACGGGAGTTAAAATGAAAACAGTTTCGTAAGAATTCATATTGTTTATATTAATTGGTTTTTTAAGGGTGCAAAGATAGGGAAATCAAATGAATAAATCTAAATCTATGTTGAAAAAATATAAGTAATTCCAATAGCGTCCTAAACGTTTAAAAAATAAGAGGGAATATTCCGTATCTCAAATTACCTTTGAGTTGC
>JBDNIA010000008.1:0-1740 GCA_041688525.1 Crocinitomicaceae bacterium
ATCTGCGACTTTCCCCGAAAATCCTGACAAATAACCCAATGCTCCATCCGTATTTCGAACAACTAAAACGCCAAACATTTTCCCCAAAGCATTTTTGTCTTCAGCGTTTTCAATACCGAAATTGTGTTTGAAATCCGTTTGAGTTTCTAAATGAATCTGCAATTCTTCAGCGGCCTTCAATGCCAGAGGATGGACATCGTAATAAAAAGGAAAAGTAAATTTCTCAGGTAATTCAACTTTACGAATTTGAGCATGAAAAGCACGAAAATAAACCCTAGAAGAATTCAAAATTTGTTTTTGATACAAATGTATTGAAATCTGAACGGCTTGACCTGCAAATTTTATATTTGAATTTAACACTAGTACGTTTTTACTAAAGTGTTATTAATCAATTCGTAATTGAATCTACAACGAATTCCCTATCTTTGCACCCTGAAATAAAAAAATGGCACACAAAGCAGGTTTTGTAAATATTGTAGGAAGTCCAAATGTTGGTAAATCTACCTTGATGAATAAATTGATGGGCGAAAAAATGTCCATCGTTACGTCAAAAGCGCAGACAACACGTCACCGTATTCTGGGCATGCTGAACGAAGAGGATTATCAAATCGTTTTCTCTGACACGCCAGGCGTGGTTAATTCGGCTTATAAATTGCACGACCACATGATGAGTTATGTAAATACTTCGCTGCAAGATGCTGATGTTTTATTATTCATCACCGATATTTATGAAAATGAAATGAATCATGAGGAAACGCTTATGAAAATTTCAAAAATGAAAGTTCCAGTTATCGTTTTGGTCAACAAAATGGATTTGGGCGATCAAGAAAAAGTGGGCGAACGATTGGCGTATTGGACTGAAAAGTTGCCAAATGCTGAAGTTTTTCCAATTTCAGCTTTGCACGGCTTCAACATGGAAGGAATTATTGAAAAAATAGTTTCCATGTTGCCAGAAAGTCCAGCTTATTACGATAAAGAGGAATTATCAGATAGACCAATGCGTTTCTTTGTTTCAGAAATAATTCGCGAAAAAATATTCATTCACACCAAAAAGGAAGTTCCTTACGCAACGCAAGTTGTGGTCGAAGAATACGTTGAGGAGCCTGAAATAACAAAAATTCGTGCTCTGATTATCGTTGAACGCGATACGCAAAAAGGAATTATCATCGGAAAAGGTGGTGAAATGCTAAAACGAATTGGTCGCGAATCGAGACTTGAAATTCAAAAGTTTATCGATCAAAAAGTGTTCTTGGATACCTTCGTAAAAGTCGATAAAGATTGGCGAACAACGGATTCAAAATTAAAGAAATACGGATATTAAAAAGGATTTTAAGACATCATGATTCTAGGATTTTAGAATGGATGTTTCAAAACCCACAATTAAAAATACAGAGGAAATTTTAAGTTTTAGTTCGGGAAACAGTCCTAACATCCTAAAGTCTTAAAATCCTAAAGTCCAAAAAAGATATGGGAAATATAGTAGCGATAGTTGGTCGTCCAAATGTAGGAAAATCAACCTTATTTAATCGTTTGACGGAGTCAAGAAGAGCTATCGTAAAAGAAGTTAGTGGCGTTACACGTGACCGTTTATATGGTCGTGGGGAATGGAATGGCGTTCAGTTTTCTGTCATCGATACAGGAGGATATATAAACGGATCCGATGATATTTTTGAAAGTGAAATACGCAAGCAAGTTGAAATTGCAATCGATGAAGCGAAGGTAATAATCTTCGTTGTTGAC
>JBDNIA010000378.1:0-4535 GCA_041688525.1 Crocinitomicaceae bacterium
GGATTGAGTAGTAACTGTGGTTATTTTAACAGTTGGATGAAGAAAGGTGGACGCGATGTTCAATACCGTGCGATTAGTTGTCAGTTGCCTGATGGTAGCTGGGAAATTGTTGATACTAACGGCCAGTAGTCCGGCTCTAGCAAATGACATACATGATCCAAAGTTTTTCAATTATCAATCAGGCGGATTTTCAAATCAACTGGCCGACTTGTCATTTGGTTGGTTTAAGACTCTTAACAACGAGCAAACAATTGCGTACAATCAAGCTATGACACATGCCTTGTTGTATGCCGATAACGGCCAAGCAGTAAATTGGTACAATAATAATGCCAGTGGCATGGCTGTTCCGTCAGCAACATGGCCCAGTGGTAATGGCTATTGCCGTAGGCTTTATGTACAGGCTATAGCTCACGGAGTAGAAAAAACTATGAAAGCCACAGCCTGTTTTAACGAAGCAGATAATAGATGGACATGGTATAACTAAATATTTTAATATGAAAATAAATACCAGCGATAAAATTATGGCCTATTTGGCCTTGCTCAGCGGACTAACAATTTCTGCTGTGGCCATTTACTATTCAGTGGCAGGGCTTGTTGCAATTTTTGCGGCTGCGGTCGTGCCAATTATTGTTATGGGTGTAGTATTAGAAGTTAGTAAACTAGTAGCTACTGTTTGGTTAAAATTAAATTGGCAACGTGCTCCTTATTTTATTAGAACATATTTGTTAATAGCAATTACTATTCTAATGATAATTACCAGCATGGGTATTTTTGGATTCTTATCTAAGGCTCATAGTGATCAAGGCTTAATAAGTGGTGATGTAGGTGCTAAGTTAGTTTTAGTTGACGAAAAAATTAAAATTGAGCGTGAAAACATTGAAAATGCTAGATCACTAATTGCACAGCTTGACGGAGTAGTCAATGCTCTTACTACCGGACAAGATCGTACATTAAGACGTAAAGATGGTTCAGAATTTACCGTATCATCAGCAGAACGAGCATTAACTACTCGTCAAAGCCAAGCAAAAGACCGTGCAGCATTGACTAAACAGATTGAAGAATCACAGTCTATAATTGTTAAACTACAGGAAGAATCTGCTCCTATCCGTGCAGAAGTTCGTAAGGTTGAGGCAGAAGTAGGTCCGATCAAATATATTGCCGCACTGATATATGGAGATAATCCTGAAACTAATCTATTAGAACGTGCAGTTCGCTGGGTAATTATCACTATTGTTATAGTATTCGATCCGTTGGCAATTATTCTGTTATTAGCCAGTCAATACAGCTTTCAATGGTTTCGAGAAGTGAAAGAGCAAGAATCTGACGAGACTACTGAATTTTTTGATAAAGCTAAAAAGATTGCAAAAGAGATCGATAATGATAAGTATGTTGCTCCACTAACTAATGAACAACTTAGGCAAATTAACGATCTTGCTGACCAAGCTAGAGTAGAACCTAGTCTATATGAAGAAATACTCACACACACAGAAAAAGAGATTCCACCAACACCGTCGACTGCACTAGGAGGTGATATAACAGCGCCGGAGGAAACAGTAGAAGAAATATCTATTGACCAGTGGAACATGATGATTGCAGAAGCCGAAATTGCGATCGAAGACGATGAAGATAGTAAAATTATAAATGCAGCCACTGTACATGAGCAGACAGCTATGACACGCTGGAAGAAAGAAAATCCAGATAGTTCCTTGAAGATTCAACGACATCTTTTGAGAAAGAGAGTCATCAAGGAACTTCCATGGACTGCCTACATAGACACAGTTAATCATGATGCGGAAGAAGCACGTAAATGGGCAGAAGAAAATCCGCAAACTAGTGAATCCACTGCTGCTAAAGAGTGGGCTGAGGAAGTGACGTATATGGAAAATGTTGACGGCGAGCAGGTTAAAAAAACATTAGACGGATATCAACAAAATGCAGAACAAGGTGAAAGCACATTGTGGCAACGTATTAAGAAAGGCAATTAATGTCAGATAAAATACTAGTTGTAACATCGCCAGACGACACACTACTTGACGGAATTAGAATACTGCATGTTGAGTTAACACATGATCAAAGTCAAGTGATATCGTCTGCACTTTTAAAATTCACTGTTGATATTCCGATCATTAATTATGTTTGGAAAACAGGCAATCCAGTGTCGTGGTTATTAGATAAAAAAGCCAAAAGTGATTTTATTATATTTAATGCTGATGCAGCCAACAACGGCGCCACAGAAATGTTTATAGGCTATATTGCAGCTCAACCAAACTCGTATTACTTTGGTAATCTACGAGACTTTGGGCAGGCCAACAATCGTGCTATATACACAGATGACGATATTACAAATCTAATAGAGAAAACCTTAAGAAATTATGAATAAGTTTTATAAACCAAAAGGTACCGGCATTACCGTAAAAGAAGGTGAGAACATTAATGTTAGCCTGCGACGATTCAAACGAAAAGTCGAAGAAGCTGGCACATTAGAAGCTGTTCGAGCAAAAGAATTTTACGAAAAGCCTACTACTGAACGAAAACGCAAAAAAGGTGCTGCTAAATCACGCTGGAACAAACAGTTACGAGATCAGCAACTTCCTAAAAAAATGTATTGACACTGCTCTAATAATGTGTTATAATATGTACTTACACATTAGAAAGAGATAAGATGAACAATCATGTAATGATCGATTTGGAGACGCTAGACGTTCTTCCAACTGCAACTATTTTAACTATTGGTGCAGTTAAGTTTGATCCGTTTGGTGATCTCCAAAAAGAAAAACAAGATACATTTTATGTAAAAGTAGATATTGATAGTTGTGACCGAATCGGAGCAACTGTTAGCCAATCAACTTTGGATTGGTGGGCTGGACAAACTGCCGAAGCTCAGGCAGCAGCATTTGATCCAGACAATCGTATTGATATTCACGATGCAATGACTCAACTCTACAAGTTCTGTTGGGGCGCAAAATATGTATGGAGTCACGGTGCTGGCTTTGACGTAATTATCCTCGAAAACTATTTCCGTAAAATTGGTAAAGCAATTCCCTGGAGCTTTTGGGAAGTTCGCGACACCCGCACTATATTTGACATTGGAATTAATCCACACCGTCCTGCTACAAAAACAGCTCACCATGCGCTAGCAGATGCAGTAGATCAAGCTATTGGCGTACAAAATGTCTATAGGACATTGCGCTCAAGCACAATGAGTGACGGTAATTATATTGCTCCATTTGCAACTCAAAGGTAACAGTAATGAACAAACGAATTCGACTACTTGCTGAACAGGCTGGTGTTACTTTTATTGCGCCAAGTGGAATGTTATCTGCGTATGCAGCAAAGGCTCAAGAACAGGAATTGGAAAAGTTCGCCCAGTTGATTGTGCAGGAATGTGAATCGGTTAGTATTCGTAATAGCCACCGCGATGATGATATGGGTGCTATTATTGCTCGGAAGATTAAACAACATTTTGGAGTTGAACTATGAGCGGCGGACACTTTAATTACACACAGTACCAGTTAACTCAGATTGCTGACGACATTGAGCAACTGATTATTGACAATGATAATGAAGAAAAGAACGAGTGGGGAGATGTTACAGGTCGTCACTATACAGCAGAAACTATTGCGGAGTTTCAAACCGCAGTCGATATGTTGAGACAATCTTATACATATGTTCAACGGGTGGATTGGTTAGTGTCTGGAGATGATGGCGAAGAAGGTTTTCATACACGATTACGAAAAGAATTAGATCGCGAAACACCATGAAATTATTAATTGCAAGTTTATTAACGGTAGCATCATTTGCATCAAACGCAAATCAACAAATTGAGATTGCTTGCAATGATAGTAATGAAACGCGGTCATGGTTAGTGGCCAGAGGGTATAGTCCCGTAACGTCTAGCAGAACTGCACAATTGTATGATAGTTCTGATGTGAAGATTATCAGATACACTAATTCCGTCAACGGACGAGTTATGGTATTAGTATCACAGCCTGGTGACCGATTGTGTATGCTGTACACATATGACACCTCTAGTATGTTGGTTGAGGCACATCATTGAGGAATTAAGAATGAACGAACGAATTGAAGAATGCTAGAACGTATCCATACATTCTGGGGTATTAAACCAGAACACATTGTTAATGACCAGTTTACCGGTTATGAAGACAAATATAATGAATTGGATACGTTTTTGAAAAACGATAAACAAAAAAATGTTATGACATGGTGTAAAAAAGAAACCGGAGTTGAAGAATGAGAACACCTAGATTCTATTCTGCCGATGAAATCAACAACTGGAGTGTCCGCAGTCCTGATAGCCTTGGTTTTTGGAAATGTGTGAGACCCATGAGCTGGCCAGGACTCAATATTCAAAAACGATTGATAATGGCCTGGTGGGTATTCACTGGTAAAGGTGATGTTCTTATGTGGGAGATTGAATAATGAGCGGTGACCATAACCAATATCAAAAAGCAACTGGATGTGAAATGAACACAGATTTAATTAGACGTTTAGAAAAACAATGCTGGAACTATCAA